>JASHQB010000085.1 GCA_030037775.1 Candidatus Acidiferrales bacterium | reverse complement strand
GTCGAAATCCTCGTTGACGAACTTCGACGAAAGCGCCGGCGCCGCCGTATCGATCAGATGCCAGCGCAAATATGTTTGCCAGTCGGCCATCTCGATCGATGTCAGCTGCGTATTGAGCGCCTTGAAAAAATCCGGCTGTGCCACATTTACATCCGTTACGCCGGGATACCCGATATCCCGCAGGTAGCTCGTCCACGAAAACTCCGGAATCATCTCCTGAAACGCTCCCATCGTCATTTTGTGATAATGCGACTCCGGATCACGCATTTCCACGCGGCCCATGGACGCCTTGGCCAGCTCCGTTTCGATATTCATCACGGTTTTCGCTTCGTCGGAAGCGGCCGCGTCATCGTCGCCCATCAACTGGAACATGTTGGTGATGTGTTGCACATACGCCATGCGCATTTTCTCAGAACGGTCGTCGGGGTTCAGGTAGTAATCGCGATCCGGCAATCCCAGCCCGCCTTGCCCGGCCATGGCGATTCCTTCCGTGCTGTTCTTATAGTCTTGCGTTGCGCCGAACCGAAACAGAACGCCCACGCCCATGCTCTGCAGCCGCGCCACTTCCCCTTCCAATTGTTGGATCGTCGAGATGGCTGCGATCCGCTTCAGCTCCGGCCCCAGGGGCGTGATTCCTTCCTTCTCGATTTCCGTTTCATTCATGCAGCTCGCGTAATAGTCACCGATCTTCTCTTCGATCGATCCTGGTGCGGCGTTCTTGCTGGCGGCAGCCTCTTCGAGGATCCGATGGAGAACCTCCTGATTGTGATCGAGCAGCGTATTGAACGTGCCCCAGCTCGAACACGCCGGAGGAATAGGATGCGACGCAGTCCATCCGCCGTCGGCGAACTGGAAAAAGTTGATGCACGCGTTCGCGCTGCGGTCCAGATCGGCAGGATTCAGGCCGTGACTCGCCGGTTGTTTTTCCGAACCTTGCGCGGAACCTGCCTCTTGTCCCACAAATCCCGCCCGGCAAAAGGTGCCTGTTTGCGCCAGTGCTGGCAGCGGCAGAATCAACAGCAACGCGGCAAACCATAGCTTACGAAGAACGTTCATCGAGGATTCCTCCATGCCATCGGCCATGCGAGAGCACATATAGCCTCGAGCGGCAAGCCGAAGGCGCACCCACTGAGACGGCGAGAATAGCAAAAGAGTTTCGCGCCATGACGGCCAAGGATATCCCTTGGCTGGGCCGGTTAACATCGTGCTGAACTTGGCCATTAGAATTGTCGGCCGGAGCCGAGCCCGAGGCAATCGCCACGCCAACCCGCACCATTCCCGCCATCCGCGGTGCCTGGCGGGCACGGGCTCCGTCCCTGCGGTTTCACCCTGCGCCTCTTTCGTATAATATTCATTGATTGCATGCCGTGGGTGTGCACGACGGCCTGGCGAGGCAACTTCATGCTTGTGGATACGAACGGGATTCAGAAAATACTGCCGCATCGCTACCCTTTCTTGATGGTGGATTCCATCATCGAAATGGAGCGGCTCAAGCGCATTGTGGGCTTGAAAAATGTCACCATCAATGAAGGCTTTTTCGCCGGCCATTTTCCCGGCAAGCCCGTAATGCCGGGCGTGCTCATCGTCGAATCCATGGCGCAAACGGGCGGATTTCTCCTGCTACAGGAAGTCAAGGAGCGCGACAGCAAGCTGCTGTACTTTGTGGCCATCGACGACGCGCGTTTTCGCCGGCCGGTCGTGCCCGGCGACCAACTGCGCGTCGAAGTCGACGTTCTTCAGTGGCGGCACACCTTCTGCAAACTGGCGGGCAAGGCGCTCGTCGGCAGTGAATTGGCCGCTGAAGCCACGCTAATGTGCAAGATGATTGACCGCGACCCGTGAGCGAAATCGATCCACGAGCGAGCGTCTCGCGCACCGCCGTGATTGGTAACGGCGCGCGCATCGGAGCCTTCGCCGTCGTCGGTGACGAAGTCGAGTTGGGCGACGATTGCCTCGTCGAACCTCATACCGTCATTTACGGCCCGGCGCGCATCGGGCGGAAGAATCATTTCTATTCTTTTTCCGCTGTCGGTGGCGAACCCCAGGATCTCACCTATTCTGGCGAGCGCGTCTCCCTGGAAATCGGCGACGCCAACCAGTTTCGCGAATTCGTCACCGTCAGCCGCGGCACGAAAAAAGGCGGCGGAACCACGCGCATCGGCAGCCACAACATGTTCATGGCCTACGCTCACGTGGCGCACGATTGCCACATCGGCAACCACACCATTTTTGTAAACGGCGGAACGCTCGCCGGCCACGTCACGGTGGAAGACCATGCCACCATCGGCGCTTTTTGCACCGTGCACCAGTTCTGCCGCGTCGGGCGCTACGCCTACATTGCCGCGCTCACCGCCATCACCCAGGACGTGCCGCCATTTTCCAAGGTAGTGCAGGCGCGCGATGTTCGCGCCTTTGGCGTGAATACTGTAGGTCTTGAAAGGCACGGTTTCACGCCCGAACGCATCAAAACCATAGAACGTGCTTACCGGCTCCTGTTGCGGTCCAAGCTGAATACCACTCAGGCGATCGAGCAGATGCGCGCCACTCTGAATGGTTCAGAGGATGTGTCCGAGTTGATTCAATTCATCGAGTCCGCAGAGCGCGGCCTGATTAAATAAACGACATGACCCAGACAAACACTGCCCTCACCACTGGATGGGGCTTGATTGCCGGCAACGGGAAGTTTCCGTTTCTGGTGCTGGAGGGCGCGCGCAGCCGCGGCATCGATATGGCCGTGATTGCCATTCGTGAGGAAGCCTCCCCGGAACTTGAGCGCATCGCACGCCGGTTTCATTGGGTCAGCCTTGGCGAGCTGACCCGTGCCATCGAGCTGCTCCGCGAAGAGGGAGTGAAACAGGCAGTCATGGCAGGCCAAGTGAAGCACAACAAAATTTTCAGCTCCATCCGTCCGGACTGGAAACTCGCCAAACTCTTGTTGTCCCTCTCGAAGAAAAATACCGACTCGCTCATCGGCGCCGTGGCCAGTTTGCTGGAAGACGAGGGAATTCATCTGGTCGACTCCACCACTTTTCTTGGCCCGCTTTTGCCGGGAAAAGGCGTGCTCACCCACCGTGCACCTGACGACGAAGAATCGGCGGACATCGCCTACGGCCGCGAAGTCGCGCGCCGCCTCGCGGAAGTGGACCTCGGCCAAACGGTGGTTGTTTCCGGCCGCGCTTGCGTTGCCGTCGAGGCGATGGAAGGAACCGACGAAACCATTGAACGCGCTGCGCGTCTTACACAAGGGAAGCGCCTGGTTGTGGTCAAAGTTAGCAAGCCCTCCCAAGACATGCGCTTCGACGTTCCTGTGGTCGGCCTGGATACCATCGTGGTAATGCGGCGCTCCAACGCAACCGCTCTGGCCGTCGACGCGCGGCGGACGCTTCTGTTCGATCGCGAGAAGCTGATCGCCGAGGCGGACCAGGCGGGCATCGCCATCGAGGCCTTTGAAGCCTCGGAGCCGGGCAAAGATACGGCAAAAGACGCGACGGGCGCATCAGAGAAAGACGCGCCAATTGCATCGCAGCGTATTCCGTCCGGGAAAGGTCAGCGTTGACTGACAAGAAAATTCGTGTCGGCGTCATCGGCGTAGGCGATTTTGGCCGCAATCACGTCCGTGTGTTTCGTGATCTGCTGGGCGCGGAGCTCGTCGGCATTCACGACGCCGATCCCGAGCGCGCGCGCCAGGTCGCGGCGGAATTCGACACCCAGGCCTTCCCGAGTGTCGCCCAGCTCGCCGAGAATATTGATGCTGCTTGCGTCGCCGTTCCCACCAAGCTGCACGCGCGCATCAGTTCCGAGCTGCTCCAGCACGGCGTGGACGTCTTGGTGGAAAAACCCATCGCCTCCTCTGTCGCCGAAGCCGATAAGCTCATCGCGGAAGCCAAGAAGGCCGATCGCATTTTGCAGGTGGGACATCTCGAGCGTTTCAATCCCGCCGTCGTCGCTGTGCAGAAGATCGTGTCGCGTCCGTTGTTTTTTGAAGTCCATCGCCTCGGCGTTTTTTCGCCGCGCAGTTTGGACGTGGACGTGGTTTTCGACGTGATGATTCACGACCTGGACATTCTGCTTGCGCTGTTGCACTCGCCCGCGCGCGATATTCAAGCCGTCGGCATTCCTGTCCTCACCGACAAAGTCGACATCGCCCATGCCCGTATCGAATTCGAATCGGGCGCCGTAGCCAACGTCACCGCCAGCCGCGTTTCCACCGAGCGCGTGCGCAAGCTGCGATTCTTCCAGGCGCGCGAATATATTTCCGTGGATTACACCCGCCAGGACGTCACCCGCATCCGCGTTGTCGGCGAAGGCTCACAGCCTGCCATCGACTTTGAAAAACTCCCCGCGGAGCCCGAGGAGCCGCTCAAGGCCGAGTTGCGCTCTTTCCTTGCCGCCGTGCGCGAACGAAAAACACCCTTGGTTGACGGCGAGGCCGGCCGGCGCGCCCTCGATCTCGCCGAACGCGTCATGGCCGGAATCGTCGCCCATGCCCACCGCGTCAAGCCCGAGCTGGCCAGTGCTCTGACACTAAAATGATTCCTCGCACCCTGGTTCCGGTGAAGCTTTCGCCCGTTGAGAAGCAGGCGCCCAGCCAGAACGGCCATCGCCGCACTTCTCAGTTGGATTCGCGCATCGTCGTGCCTTCGGAGCTACCGCCCGGCCAGCTCGACGCCCGCTCTTCCATTCCCGCCTATGTGCCTCTCGATGTCCTTTCTGGCCGCATGCTGATTCCCCGTGATATGCCGGTGAAGCCCATGGAGCGGTCCACCCCGGCGATCCCCTCACACGTTCCGCTGGAGGTTCTTGGCACGCGCACCGTCGTGCCCGCCGAGGCCAAGCTCGAAAAATCCTTCGAGCCTGCTGCGCCGCTGCCCGTGGGCATCTTTGCGGATGTTCTCGAGCCTGACCTGTTCACCACCGGCGAAGTGAATCTGCTCGCGAGCCCGGAGGATTCCAACAAGCGCGACTGGCACTGGGTCGCCCGCTCGTTTTCCTTGCTCGTTCACGTCGGAGTGGTTTTCCTGATTCTTTTTGCCCCCAAACTGTTCACTGCGAACGAGCCGACGCAGGAGGCCCAACTCGCGCGCCAGCAGCTTTCCACCGTGTTCCTCCCGCCGGACGTCAAGGAAGTCCCAAAAATACGCCCTCCGCACGAACAGCCCAGCGATCGTATCCGTCTCGACCCCCGTATCCTCAAGAAACTCGAAACTCCCGTGACGCCCGCCCCTCAGCCTTTGGCCGGTCCTAAGACTCCTGCTCCGCCAGAGCCCGAGCCCACGCAACCCGCCGCGCCTTCGCCTCAACCGGTCGCTAAGCCTGCCCCTGCGTTCAAGCCGCTGGAGACCACCCCGCCACCGCCGCCGCAGACTCACCATCTCAATTTGGATTTGCCGAATCTCTCTCCCGGAAGGGAACTGCAAGAGCAGGCCCAGCAAGCCTTGCGCAATCAGAATAGCGGCTCCTCGGCGGCCTTTTCGGGAGCGATCCCCGGTGCCGGCCCGCCCAGCGGCGGCAGCGGCCAGGGACTGCTCGGAAGCGGCGTGCAGATTCTCACGCCGACCGACGGCGTGGATTTTTCGAATTACTTGGAACGGCTGCTCGCTCGCGTGAAGCAGAACTGGATGTCGGTCATGCCCATCTCCGCGCGTATGGGCGATAAAGGCGTCGTGGTGATGCGCTTCCACATCATGGCCAACGGCAACATGCCGCCGCCGGAGCCCGTCCTCGAACGCACCTCAGGCAAGGAGCCGCTCGACCGCGCGGCCGGTGCCGCCTTGACCGAATCCAACCCGTTCGAGCCTCTGCCTCCCGCCTACACGCGGCCGTACATCGAGCTTCGCATTATTTTTCTCTATAATTTGCCGCTCGACTATAACCTCAATCAGTGAAACTCCATCGCAACCAGCTTCTCGGCGCCTTTCTCTTGGCACTTGCCATCCTGATTTATCTCTTGTTTCATTTTCGAGCCTTTCACCCGTGAACTCCGAGCGCCGGCTCGTGGTCGTCCTGGGCCCCACGGCCTCGGGTAAATCGGTTCTTGCTCTCCGCCTCGCGCAGCAGCTCCATGGCGAAGTGGTCTGTTGCGACTCGACCCAGATTTATCGCCATTTCGACATCGGCACCGGCAAGCTTCCCTCAGCGGAACAGCAGGGAATTCGCCATCACCTCGCTGACTTGGCCGAGCCAGGCGACGTCTTCACCGCCGGGGACTACCGTCGCCACGCTCTGCAAACCCTTGAAGAAATCTGCCGGCGCGGCATGCTGCCCATCCTCACCGTTGGCACAGGCCTGTATTTGCGCGCCTTGCTCGAAGGCCTGGACGACCTTCCCGGCCGTTCGGAAGCACTTCGCGAACGCCTGCGCCAAAGGGCCGCCAGCCGCGGGCAGGAGTACCTGCATCGCATCCTCGCCAAATGCGATCCCGCCGGCGCCGCGAAAATCGCGCCGCGTGACGCGCAAAAGCTCATTCGCGCCATTGAGGTTTGCCTTCTCACGGGCAAGCCCGCAAGCCAGCTTCGCGGTCTTAATCGCGCTGGCCTGAAGGGTTTCACCGTAGTCAAAATCGGCCTGATGCCAGAGCGCCAGCGGCTCTATGTGCAAATCGACCGGCGCGTCGAAGCCATGCTCGCGTCCGGATGGATCGAAGAAGTCCGCAATCTCATCGGCCGGCAAGTCGCGCCAACTGCGAAGCCGTTCACCTTCCTCGGCTATGCCCAGCTTCGCGAACACGTCCTCGACGGCGCGCCGCTGCCGTCCCTCGTCTCCGAAATCCAGCAAGCCACGCGCCGCTACGCCAAACGTCAAATCACCTGGTTCCGGCGCGAGCCAGATGTGCATTGGCTGAAGGGTTTCGGCCACGAAGAGGCGGTTCAACAACAGGCGTTGCGATTAGTAAACGAATCCGCGTAAACAAATATACGGTCACGTACTGTCTCTGCCTACGACCCGCCGCAGATGCCGTTTGTATCCGTACTCATCCGTATTGTAGAATGCCGCACTGCTGAGAAAAATGCCCTCCCGCCGCCACAACGGAGTTAGGCTTGATCGCCGCGACTGGATTGACGTCGGCGTCGAGATCCTCTCCTCGAAAGGCGTGGACGCGGTTCGCGTGGAAGCTCTGGCCAGACGTCTCAATATCAGCAAGGGCAGTTTCTACTGGCATTTCAAGGATCGCTCCGATTTGCTGCAGGCCATTCTTGAGGAATGGGAAGCGCGCCAAAGCGACTGGAACACTGAGGGCGAGGGCGTTTCCAACCCAGTGGAGCGCTGGGCCCGGCTCTTCCAGCTTCTTTCGCAGCCCTCCTACGCCCGTCTTGAGACGGCCATCTCTTCATGGGCTCGGCAGGATGAGAAGGTGGGCCTGCGCGTCGCGAGCGCCGACCGCAAACGCATCGCCTACCTCTCGCGCGTCTTCAGGGAAATCGGATTCACCACAAATCAGGCCGCCGAATGGGCCAACGCAGCCATGTTTCTCTATCTCGGCTGGATGGATCGCATGACGCGCACGGCCACTCGCGAATCCTCTGAGCCAGCGCTCGCCGAGCTTCTTTCCCGTTTCGTCCTCGCGGCCTCCGCTTTGGCCAGCCAGGAAGCCCTGCAGTCCCGATAGGAACGGGGTATAATTGGCCGTCAATGCACTCCGCATCCCCTAAAGCCACCATCTGTTCCGCTGCTTACGAATGAAATCGTCCTCGCCTTTGGATAACGCCGAGCGCACCCTGCTTGTCGGCGTCGGCCTCAAGCAGCCCAAGAGCAGGGCAGGCATGAGCGGCGCCGTCGAACGCCAGTCTCTCGAGGAGCTCGATGAGCTTGCGCGCAGCGCCGGCGCCCGCGTGGTTGGCACCCGCCTACAGATGCGCGATTCGCTCGATGCTGCCACGCTCCTGGGCCGCGGTGCGCTTTCCGAGTTGCAGCGCGAAGTCGAGCGTGTAGACGCCGGCCTGGTGATCTTCGACCGCAACCTCTCGCCATCCCAGCATCGGAATTTGGAGCGCGGCATGGGCTGCCGCGTCGTCGACCGCACCCAGCTGATCCTCGATATTTTCGCGCGCCACGCACACAGCCGCGAAGGACAGCTCCAAGTTGAACTCGCCCAGCTTAATTATTTGCTGCCTCGCCTTGCCGGCGCATCGCGCGAACTCTCCCGTCTCGGCGGCGGTATCGGCACGCGCGGCCCCGGCGAGCAGAAACTCGAGACCGACCGCCGCCGCATTCGCGACCGCATCGGCAAGATCGTGCAAGCCATCGAAGTAGTGCGCCGTCAGCGCGCCTTGCGTCGCCGCGCCCGCCAGGCAGTCCCTCTCGGCACCGTCGCGCTGGTCGGCTACACCAACGCCGGCAAATCCACTTTGTTCAACGCGCTCACCCACGCCGAAGTGATGACCTCTTCGAAAATGTTCGCCACTCTCGACCCCACCGTGCGCTCGCTGCGCCTGCCGTCGCGCCGCCGCGTGCTGCTTTCTGACACGGTCGGCTTCATTCGCGATTTGCCGCCCGGACTAATCGCCGCATTTCGCGCCACCCTCGAGGAGGTGCAGGAAGCCGCGTTGATTTTGCAAGTCACCGACGTTTCTCATCCTTTGCACGCCGAGCAGGATGCGGAAGTGGAAAAAGTTCTCGTGGATCTCGGCGCCGCCGACCGCCGCCGCTTACGTGTCTTCAATAAAATTGATTGCCTCGCTCCCGAGGAACTCCAAGCTTTGCGTGTATCTTGCGCGCGCGGCGCATTGTCCGCCGAGAATTCGCTCGGCAGAATCCTCGTCTCGGCTCAGACGGGAGCGGGTCTCGAAGAACTCATTGGTTATATCGACCAGGCCATGCCCGTCGACCCCATTGTCGAGCGCCGCTTGGTCGTGCCCATGGCGAATAGCCGCGAACTCGCCATGATTTACGCTTGCGGCCGTGTTCTGGACTCGGAAGTGCTCGATGGCCAGATGCGCCTGCGCGCGGAGGTCCCCGCATCTCTCGCCGCGAGGCTGAAATCGTTCGCTTCCGGTCAAGAGGGCTGATTTCCCTCGAGAAATCGGGCGTTTTTTGCGCATATCAGCGGGCTTCTTCATCGCAGCCACTATTTACCGTTTGGTTTTATGTGCTTCCGCGCTTGTGCAAATTGCGATTGGCCACGCGTTTGCCCGCCTGCAGTGAGCCAAGGCCGCTGCCCGGCACTCATAATTGTCTATCTCGCTTGTTTTCTTGACGATAAAAGCAAGTTTGCCTGGGCTGCCACATGCCCAACGTCCCCTCTCTTCCTGATTTCACGGTTCCTGCAAAGCGCAATTTCCACAGCAATTTCCACAGTTCGCCATGCGCCGCGGGTCCTTTGCAGAACTAGCCATGTAATGTAGTTATGAGTATAATTCCTCCACGGCTCCAAAGGCCCTCTTCGACCGCACCGGTCCGCTGCAGTGCCCTCTACTTCGCCTCTCCTTGGACTCCTCCGATTGACTCCTCCTCATAGGAGCACTATAGTTGCTTATCTCTTGTCCCTCAGCGGCGAGGGAGTTGCACGGCCGAGGCCGAACATGAACCTCCCGAACAGCCTGACCATCCTCCGCATCTTTTTCGTCCCGCTGCTCGTGGTGGTTCTCTTGACCCAACAGCCCAACTGGGACTTCTGGGGTCTGTCCGTGCATTTTGAAATCTGGGGCGTGTTGATTTTGCTGGCCGCCGCCTCCACCGACGCCGCCGACGGCTACTTCGCGCGCAAGCGCTCCGAGATCACCACTCTCGGAATTCTGCTCGATCCTATCGCCGACAAGCTCTTGATCTCCGCCGCATTTATTTCTCTGGTCGCCATGGGACTGGTTCCCGCGTGGATGGTGGTCATCATCATCGGCCGCGAATTCATCGTCATGGGCCTCCGCAATATCGCCTCGGCCGAGGGCTTGGTGATTCCGGCGTCGCCGCTCGGCAAGACCAAGCTGTTTTTGCAAGTCCTCGCCGGGTGCATCGTGATTTATTCCGCTCGCCACGCCGGCATAAAACTGCTCGCCACCGTTCTGCTTTGGCTCGTCGTCATCAGCGCGGTCGTTTCCGCGGTTCATTATTTCCTGATGTTCTGGAGCCAGGTGGACGACCGCTTCAAGCAGCGCCAGAGCATGCCACGGGTCATCGAACAGAAGAAAAATCCCCAAGATGTCCCCACTCGGTAACGACGAGAAGCGCTCCCTTCTGCAAATCGCGAGAAGAGCTATTGAGTCTGCGCTGACGCACGGCGCGGCACTCGAAATTCCTGTGCCCACCGGAAATCTCGCGGCGTCGCAAGGGGTCTTTGTCACTTTGCATCGGCGCGGCCGCCTGCGCGGATGCATCGGCCGCGTAGCCTCCGTCGAGCCCCTCGCCGTTGTGGTTGCCGATTGCGCCGTCGCCGCGGCCACGGGCGACCCGCGTTTCTCCCCTCTCGAGATTGCCGAACTGCGCGAGGTGCAAATTGAGTTGTCGGTTCTATCTTTTCCGGAGCGCGCCGCGCCGGAGCAACTGCAGCCGGGAATTCACGGCGTGATCGTTTCGCAGCAAAATCGCCGCGGCGTCCTTCTCCCGCAGGTTGCTGCCGAGCACCGCTGGTCGCGCGAACGTTTCTTGGAGGAGACCTGTCAGAAGGCTGGACTTGCACCCGATGCGTGGCAAAATCCGGACACTTGCATCGAGATTTTCACTGCGGAAGTTTTTTCGGAATCAGATGTTGCGGTGGCGTCACAATCGCCAGACGGCGATGGCCCCGCCGCGAGCGCGGACGCCTAGCCTACTCCAATTCGCAGTAGTCGCCGTCGTAGATTTCCCGTAGGCTGAACGTGACCAGCACCGTCGCCGCGTTCGGCGTGGCGCGCAGCACGATTCCTTCGCCCAGCACTTCCCGCGGGAGATCCTTACCCGAGTAGTGGCCCGATGCCGTGCCAAAGCCCCACACATCGGTCCCCATATTCGGCGTCTGATAGACGTTGCTGTCGCCGTTCTCCTGGAATCGGAAGAAGCGCACATAGTCCCCGACTTTCAGGCCCTGCTTGCTTCCCAGATTGACGTATACGATGTCGTTTGTTCCCGACACGCTCTTGAAGTTCTTGCCGATAACAATCACGCCCCTCTTGTTCCCGCTCGGCGGCGCGAAACGGTCGAAATTCACTTCCGATTTCAGCTCCGGCACGGGCCGCTCGGCGAACGGCTCGACGACGTCCCCGCGCTGCATGAAGTCGCACGAATCGGTGATTTGCGCAATCGACATGCTCGGGTATGCCATCACCACTTTGAGACGGCCCTCGTCTTCCCACATCTGCCCCATGTCGTGCAGCAGGCGGCCCTGCGACGCGAACCATGCTTCGTCGTAGTCGTAATTGAGGCTCAGCGGCTGAATCTTGATGCCCGTGACGTCGTCTACCGGACGCATGACTGAGAACACGTCTCCGACCTTCACTCCTTTGTTCGTACCCCGGTTGATGTAGACGTAGTCGCCTTGATCGAACGTGATCTTATATTGCGACTGCTCGCCGGACACGAGCTGCGTGCCTCGAGGTACGGAGTCCGTCGTCACCATTCCAGAGCAGTAGATGTCGCGTTGCGTGGTTAGGGGCAACGCTGCTTTCTGTTGTTGTCCCCACGCCGCAACCGGTAACAGTGCAAGCGACAATGCCAGCATCAGAATATTCCTGCGCATCTCCATCACTCCTTAAGCCTCGAAGTCGTATCCGAATCCCCGCCCTTGCTTGGCGAACGGACCAACCATCTCACCCAATGTTTCGACCGTAACAAAGCCCCAGGGGAGGGTCAAGGCACTGTCCCATTGCGTTTAACGTATCGGGTAACGCATCCTAGGAACCGTAAACCTGTACCTAAGAACAGGATGGCAAAGGCACTTACGTCCGAGAAAAGTCGCGTCTGCGCAGTGGTGGCTGCCCGCACCGCCCGCGATGCTTGGCATCAACTTCGCCGCGCTGTGCGTGATACTGGTACCGTCGAACTGCGTCTCGACTGGCTGGCCAGCGCCGCCGAAGCCCATCGCCTCCTCGCGCTGCTGAAAAAGAGCGGCATTCCGCGTCGCGTGACGCTGATTGCCACTTGCCGCCATCGCCAAGCCGGCGGCCTCATCTCCGCCGCGCTCGCGGCGCAGCTTTCTTTGCTGCACTCCGCGATTGACGCCGGCTGCGCCTGGGTCGATGTGGAAATCGAAACTGTCGCCGCGATTCCGCCGTTCACTCTCGACCTGTTCACCTCTGGCGCCAAGCGCATCCTGTCCTATCACGATTTTCGCGGCATTCCGTCCCCCCGTGGTTTGACGCAGGTGGCGCGCCGCATGAATCAACTCCGCGAAGCCTCCGGTTTCGACGTGCTCAAACTCGCCGTGCAATGCGATTCTCTTGCCCAGAGCCTCCGCCTCCTCGCTCTCTCGCGTCAATATCCGAATGTCGTCTCGATACCCATGGGAGACGTGGCCACTCCCGTGCGCATCCTCGCCCCGCGCCTCGGCAGCGGCTTTTCCTATGCGCCCGTGGACCAGGCCACCGCGCCCGGCCAGATTCCCCTTGCGGAATTGCGCGAGCTTTATCGCGGCGGCGACGTGACTCGTTGCACCCGCGTCTACGGCGTCATCGGCGATCCCATCGCGCACTCCCTTTCTCCCGTTCTTCACAACGCCGCCTTCCGCGCGCGCAAAATCGACGCGGTTTACTTGCCTTTTCGCGTCATCGATTTGGTGGATTTCCTGCGCGCGATTGAGCCGCTGAAGATTGCCGGTTTCAGTATCACGCTGCCGCATAAGGAACGCATTCTCCACCATCTCGACGATTGCGACCCGCTGGCCGCGGCAATCGGCGCGGTGAACACAGTCGTCGTTCGTGGCGCAGGAACGCTCTTCGGCTACAATACAGATTACGTCGGCGTGCTGCGCGCCATCGAGCGGCGCATGCCTATTGCTGGCAGCCGTGTGCTGATCCTCGGCGCCGGCGGCGCCGCGCGTGCCGTAGCCTTCGCGCTGGCGAAAGGCGGAGCATCCGTTTCAATTTGCGCCCGCCGTGCGGAACGGGCGAGGAAACTGGCTCGCGAGGTTGATGGCGATGCCATGCCGCGCGCGGCGCTCAGGCACGAATTCTTCGATGCCATTGTGAACGCGACGCCGCTTGGCATGCATCCGAACACGCATCAATCGCCGCTAAACGCGCGCGAGTTGAATTGTCGCATCGTCTTCGATGCGGTTTACCGGCCGCGGCACACAAAACTTTTGCAGCTTGCCGCGTCCAAGGGCATCGAAACCATCTCAGGAGTGGAAATGTTCCTCGCGCAGGGAATTGCGCAGTGGGAAATTTGGACCGGCACGCGAGCGCCCGAAGCAATAATGCGCCGCGCGGTTCTGCAGCGCCTCGAAGCGGAAGAGCGCGAGCGTAAACAGCCATGATCCAGCCTGACTTCAATACATTTCGCAAACTCGCGCGCAAGGGCAATTTCGTCCCGGTCTACGAAACCATGACCGCCGATTTGCTCACGCCCGTCGCGGCTTATCTCAAGCTCGCGCGCACCGCCAGCTATTCTTGCCTCCTTGAAAGCGTTGAAGGCGGCGAAAACATCGCGCGCTACACTTTTCTCGGCTTCGATCCCGCGGAAGTTTTTCGTTCGCGCGGACGCTCTTGCGTCATCGAAACGCCCGCCGGCCGCGAAACCATCGACGGCAATCCCATCGAGATTCTTCGCCGCCGCATCAAGCGCTACCGCCCCGTGCGCGTGCCCGGTCTTCCGCCGCTCACCGGCGGCGCCATCGGCTATTTCGCCTACGACATGGTCCGCCTCATCGAGCGCATTCCCGCCACGGGCGACGACCAGCTCAAACTCGATGACTCCGTGCTGATGTTTTTCCACGGCCTCGTTGCCTTCGACCACGTGCAGCACCGCATTTGGATCGTCCGCAACGTCCTCACCGACGGCCAGCGTCACCTCCGCAAAAGATATGACGTCGCCGTCGCGGAAATCTCCCGCATTCGCCGCCAGCTCGAACAGCCGCTGCCAAAAATCGCCGCGAACGGCCATCGCGCGCCTCTCCAATTCACTTCCAATTTCACGAAATCGAAATACATGTCCGCCGTCTCCCGTGCCAAGGAGTACATTCGCGCCGGAGACATTTTCCAGGTCGTGCCCAGCCAGCGCTTTTCCGCGCGCACTTCCGCCGATCCATTTGAAATTTACCGCGCCCTGCGCGTCGTCAATCCTTCGCCGTATCTTTATTTCTTGCGCCTCGGCGACGTCTCCGTCGTCGGCAGCTCCCCCGAAATGCTCGTGAAAGTCCAGGGCCGCGATGCCTTCTATCGCCCCATCGCCGGTACGCTTCCTCGCGGCCGCGACGCCCACGAAGACCAGGCCCTCGAAAAAAAGCTCCTCGCCGACCCCAAGGAGCGCGCCGAACACATCATGCTCGTCGACCTCGGCCGCAACGATCTCGGCCGCGTCTGCGAATACGGCTCGGTGAAGGTCGAGCGCCTCATGTTCGTCGAGCGCTATTCGCACGTCATGCATCTCGTCTCCAGCCTTCGCGGCAAGCTCCGCGAAGACGTCGACTGCCTCGACGCGCTCATGGCTTGCTTTCCCGCCGGCACGCTCAGCGGCGCGCCGAAAATCCGCGCCATGGAAATCATCGACGAGCTCGAGCCCACGCGCCGCGGCATCTACGCCGGTGCGATTCTCTATCTCGATTTTTCCGGCAATCTCGATTCCTGCATCGGCCTGCGCACCCTTGTTGCAAAGGATGGCGAGGTTCACATTCAGGCCGGTGGCGGCGTCGTCGCCGATTCCATTCCGGCGAAGGAATATCAGGAGACGCTCAACAAAGCGCGCGCCGTCATGCTCGCCGCCGAAATCGCCCACAGCGGCAAGCAGCGCGCCTGAAGAAATGCGATACTAGAGAATTGCAAATGATTCTGCTGCTCGACAACTACGACTCCTTCACCTACAACTTGGCGCAGTACCTCGGCCAGTTGGGACAAAGACTCACCGTGCGCCGCAACGACGACATGACTCTCGACGAAATCGCGCGCATGCGCCCCGAACGCATCATTATTTCTCCCGGCCCCTGCACGCCGCGCGAAGCTGGCCTGAGCGTGCCCATCGTCGAGCGCTTCGCCGGCAAGATTCCCATTCTCGGCGTTTGCCTCGGCCATCAAGCCATCGGCGACGCGTTCGGCGGCAAAATCGTCCGCGCGAAAAAAATCATGCACGGCAAAACCAGCAAAATTCATCACGACCGCAAAACGATTTTTCGCGGCCTCCCGCAGGATTTCGAAGCCACGCGCTACCATTCGCTCATCGTCGAACGCCGCTCGCTTCCGCGCTGCCTCGAAATCTCCGCCGAAACTTCCGACGGCGTCATCATGGGCCTCCGCCACCGCCAATTCCCCGTCGAAGGCGTGCAGTTCCACCCCGAATCCGTCCTCACCGGCGCGGGCTTTTCCCTCCTCAAGAATTTCTTGGCGTTGTAGCTTTTCTCGGTGGCTGTCGATGCCGGAGAGGCTCTAGGCGTGTCAGCTGCCTAGGCAAAAATTCTTCTGTTGTCTCGTCGTAGAAGAAGGCAAGAACATCATTTCCTTGTTGGGCCAATTCGGTGCGTTCCTCCAGCCAGTGGGCGATCTGGGCTAGTGCAGCCTCCACGATGTACTGGTTGATCCGATGGCGAAGAACGCGCGGAACGGGGTGCACAACAATTCCCCATCGCCATTCCGGTGGACGTCCAAAGAGGTCGGAAATAGGCCATTCTTGTACCGGTCTCGAATTGTTGAGGTATTCGACACGCAGGAACTCATAGTGAGCCCCGCGCAATCTGACGTCGGGTGGGTAAAAGGCCAGCTTAAGCTCGGGCAGTTGCACGGCAGAGGCGACCGCTCGGGATATGTCCTCCGCTCCGATAGGATATGAGAGATTGCGGGAAATCTTTGCTCTTGAAAGTGTCGGAATGATGATGCGTTCGATCTCTTCCATGCTCCCGCCTCGTCCCACGTGGAATTCGACTATTGCTCTTGGCTTCGATACCTACCTCCACTCCAATCCCGCCAAAATCTCGCCATAAATCTCCATCCCTTTCCACAAATTGCCCACGCGCAAATTCTCATTCGGGCTGTGCTGATTGTCGTCGAAATTCGCGATGGGCACGCCAATCACCGGCAAACCCAAATCCGCGAAGATGTACATCGGCACGCTGCCGCCCAGCAGCGGCAACTTCACCGCCGGCTCGCCTGCGCCTTCGTCCACTGCGCGCATCAACGCCACCGACACCGGCAAGTCCATCGCCGTGCGCACCGACGGATACCCATGGTCATGCGTCACTTCCGCAATGCGCGCATACTTCGCCCGCTCCGCCATCGTCGGCTCGCGGTCAATCACGTAATATCCCTGCTTGCGAATGTGCGCCACCAGCCGGTCGAACTCCTGCTGTGGCCCCGCGTTTTTCACCAGACGCATGTCGAGCGAAGCCGTGGCCTCGTCCGGAATAATCGTCTTCGCCTGTGCGCCGGT
>JASHQB010000084.1 GCA_030037775.1 Candidatus Acidiferrales bacterium | reverse complement strand
GCTGCTCTCCAGCCGCGCATTCATTTTTGTCTGCCTGCTCTCGCTCGGATGCACCATCGTTCGTGAAACCTTCAACACTTGGACTCCCTTTTATTTTCACAACTTCTTCGGCTATAGCGACAGCAGCGCCGCGAGCATGAGCGCAATCTTTCCCGCCGTCGGCGCTGCTTCCGTCATTATCACCGGCTGGGCGAGCGACAAACTGGGAGTGACGGGACGCGCGATGATCATGTTCTTCGGGCTTGCCGCGACCGTCGTCACCTTGATGATCCTTGCGTTTATCCCCCGGGCAACCTCCGCTTCCATCATTCCGGCAACACTCGTCGGGGTCGTCGCTTTTTGTTTGCTTGGTCCATATTCCTATCTTGCGGGAGCGTTCGCCCTCGATTTTGGCGGCAAACAGGCCGGGGCCACTTCCTCGGGAATCATCGACGGCGTGGGCTACCTCGGCGGAGTGCTCGCCGGCGACACCGTGGCTCGCGTCGCGGTGAGATTCGGCTGGCACGGCGTCTTCGTGGCTCTCGCTGCGGTGAGCGCGTTGTCCGCGCTCGCGGCGGGCTACCTCTTCCTTTATCAGTCGATGCAAATGAAGAACAAATCGGGAGAATCAGGAGCAGAAAGAAGACCGGCGCTGTGACGAAATCTTAGCGGCGAGCCCTGTCGGTCCTGCGGCCCATCACCGCTTCGAGGCTCGCTTTCAGTTTGCGCACGCCGTCTCGAATCTGCGCTCCATCGCTAGTTCCATAGCCGAGAACAAGACCGTTCCGCGCCGGACGCTTCAAATAGCAAAACGACAATGGCATCGCCGATATGCCGTCCTCCATGGCGCGTTGCGACACCGCCGCGTCATTCACTCCTGCTGGAAGCAAGCCTGTCACGTGCATGCCCGCTTCGGCGCTGACAATCTCGAGCGTGTCTCCTAGCTCGCGGCGGATTTCTTCCACCAGCGCCCTGCAGCGCCCCATGTAAAGAATCTTCATTCGGCGAACATGCCGCGCAAAATGCCCCTCGCTGATGAACTCGGTCAGCGCAGCTTGGTAGAGCGTCGGAGAAAAAATGTCGTCGGCGTCGCGCGCGGCCGAAAACGCCGGGGTTAGGTCCGCGGGAACCACCAAATAGCCCATGCGTAGCGCTGGAAACATCACTTTGCTGAATGTTCCCACGTAGATGACCCGCGCATCGGAATCGAGGCCCTGCAGCGAGCCGATAGGGCGAACGCCAAACCGATATTCGCTGTCGTAATCGTCTTCGATGATCCACGCCCCCGAGCGCGAAGCCCAGTTGAGCAACTGCATCCGGCGCGTCGCGCTCATCGTAGTGCCCAGCGGATACTGATGCGATGGCGTGATGTAAACCGCCCGCGCCTTGGGACAGCGCCGAATCCCCTCTTCGACCATGAGGCCTTCTTCGTCCACCGGAACGGGAATCAGCTCCGCGCCTACGGACGCAAACGCCCGCCGCGCTCCGAAATAGCCCGGCTCCTCCGTCCACACCGCATCGCCGGGATTGACCAGCACTCTCGCCGAGCGTTGCAAGCCTTGCTGCGAGCCCGCAACCACCATGATCTGCGACGCCTCGCAGCGCACCGCGCGCACCGCGCCGATGTATTGCGCGATGGCTTCGCGAAACGGCGCGTAGCCCATGGGCTCGCCATAAGCCATCGTTTGCTTCGACAACTTTCGCGCATGCCGGGCCACCAGCCGCGACCACACCTCGACGGGGAATTGCTCAAGCGCGGGCAGGTGCATGCGAAAAGCGCCCTTCAGATTCAGCCAGGGCTGCGGCCCCACAATTTTCGCCGAGAGATTGGCGTCCGAGATTTTGCGCTTCGCCGCCCGGCGAACCGGACGCGCGATTCTCCCCGCTGCTTTACCGGTCAATTTTGTCGGCAGAGGCGCGATCGTCTCTTGGGGAATGGATCTCGCTACGCAAGTGCCTGCGCCCACAAAAGTCTGTAGATAGCCCTCCGCATGCAGCTGTTCAAACGCATTCAGCACTGGAATCCGCGAAACGTTCAGTTCCTCCGCCAAGGCGCGCGTCGACGGCACGCGTTGCCCTGGCTTTAGCTGCCCGCTCGCGATGGCCCGCTGGAACCAGTCGTAGAGCTGCCGGTAGATCGGCAGCTCTCTGCCGCGCTCCAGCGCGATCGGCGGAAAGAAACCACCGGAAACTCGTTTCATCGCCCCCACCCAAGTGGTTATATCGATTGTTCAAGAGTGGCTATTGCTGCAAGCCACTCTACCATTCACGATATGTGTTTGTAGAGGAGTGTTTGGACAAAAGCGGCCATGCGCAGGAATCGCCCTCCTCGTTTATTCGCGACTGCCACAGGTGACGCATGATAACCGACTCGAAATATCCCCGGATTTGCCTCGTGGTTGTGACGGGCATCTTGGCGCTGATCTTCGTCTCCGGCGCGGCGCGAGCCTTCGCAGCAACTAAGTCTTCGCACCTTCTCCGCAGTTCTGCAACACCAGCGAGCTCCGCCCCGCAAGACTCTGCTGCCGCCGAGCGTGATGGCCAACACGATTTTGACTTCAACGTCGGCACGTGGAAAACGCATATAAAGCGCTTGCGGCAATCGGCCGGTGGCGCAGGCACGTGGATCGATCAGAACGGGACCGTGGTCGTGCGGCCGATTTGGGACGGCCGCGCCGAACTGGAAGAGATTGAAGCCGACGGCCCAACGGGCCACTGGGAAGGCCTGACTTTATTCCTCTACAACCCGCAAGCGCACCAGTGGAGCGAGAGTTATGCCAACAGCAAGGACGGAATTCTGGATCCGCCCACAATTGGCGAATTCAAAGACGGCCGTGGCGAATTTTTTGGGCAGGATCAGTCCGGCGGGCGAACCGTGCTGGTTCGCGGCGTATGGTCGGAGATCACCGCGAATTCGCACCGCTACGAAATTTCCGACTCGGATGATGGCGGCAAGACCTGGCAGCCAAATTTCATCGCGGAGTTGACGCGGGAATCGGCGGACACGGCCAAATCTTTCGCTCCACCGCTCAGCGCAGATGCGCCCGAACATGAGTTTGATTTCGAGCTTGGCGCCTGGAAGCTGCATTTGAGAAAGCTGGACCATGCGCTTAGGGGTTCGCGCACCTGGTCGGACTTTGACGCCGACTCCGTGACGCGAACCATCTGGGGCGGGCGCGGCCAACTGGAGCAGTTCGAGGCCAGCGGCGCCATGGGCCGCATCGAAGGCCTCACCTTGCGTACCTACAACCCGCAAACCCATCAGTGGAGCCTCTATTGGGCCAACAGCAAGGATGGCGCCCTTTTTGTGCCGCAGATCGGCGAATTCAATGGCGGCACGGGCGAGTTTTACGGCACGTATACCGTCGATGGGAAATATATCTACGTGCGGTTTATATGGTGGCCGAAGACCGCGCATTTCGAGCAGGCCTTCTCGGCGGACGGCGGCAAAACGTGGGAAGTCAACTGGATCACCGACCAGACGCGCGTGAAAGTCGACGCAGGGGGCCGCTGAGATGCGGAAGTGTGTCGCCGTAGCTTCCTTGATGATGGCAGGGTTGTTCGCCGGAGCGATGTGCGCAAAGGGCCAGTCTGCCATGCTCGCTCTGCCGGACGTGAGCCAGCACGCACGCATCATGCAGCGCGTCGGCATAACCGACATCACCATTGACTATCACCGCCCGCTCACCCGAGGACGCAGAATCTTTGGCGGCCTGCTTCCCTACGGACAGGTGTGGCGCGCCGGCGCCGATTACAACACCACGATCGAATTCAGCGACGCCGTCTCCATCGACGGTCAGCCCTTCCCCAAGGGCGTCTACGGCGTACACATGATTCCTGGCGAAACTTCCTGGGTCGTCATTTTTTCCAAGAATTCCACCTCCTGGGGCAGTTTTACCTACGACCAGGCCGAAGACGCGCTCCGCGTCAACGTCACGCCGCAACCCGCCGAAAATCAGGACGCGCTTAGTTACACTTTCTCCGACCCCGGTCCTGATTCCGTCGTGATCACCATGCGATGGGAAAAGGTCGCCGTCCCCTTCACCGTCGCGGTCGACACTCCCCAAATCGTCGAGCAGAGCCTGCGCAACCAGCTTCGCGGCCGTCCCCAGTTCGAGTGGCAGCCTTGGGAGGAAGCGGCCAACTATCTGCTGGAAAATAAACTCAGCGCCGAACAGGCAGAGAAATACGCGGAACAATCCATCGGCGTCGAAGATCGTTTCGAGAACGAAATCACCAAGGCGCGTGCCCTCGACGCATTGGGCCGCAAAGACCAAGCGGCTGCGGCGCGCGGCAAGGCGCTGGGGTTGGGCAGCCAGTCGCAGATTTTCGCGTTCGCGCGTGTCCTACAGGGTTTCGGCCAGCAGGGTTTCGCGTTGGAACTTCTCCGCCTCGATGTCGCCAAAGACCCCCATAGCTTCCTCGGGCACGATGCCTCGGCGCGCATCGCCGTCGCAAACGGGGACTATGCCGCCGCCCTCAAGGAAATGAACCTCGCCGCTGCCGTGGCCCCGGCGGCGCTGAAGGCTCAGGTCGCTGACATCATCCGGCAGTTGCAAGACAAAGTAGACATCAACTAGGCGCGCAACCCTCTTGTGGATGACCCACCGGAGAACGATTCATGAATTCCTCACGGCACTCGCCATCGCGGTCGTGCTGCCGCTGACTGCCGGCTTTGCTCTCGCTCAGGATTCCGCGTCTCTATCTTCTTCTTCCCCTCCCGTCGTCCGCCAGTCACTCACCGACGCCTGGTGGACTGGCCCGATGCTTGCGCCTTCGGCCGCAACGCTGCCTCGCGGACATTTCTTGCTCGAGCCCTATTTCTACGACGTCGCCGCCGCTCACTCCAATACCTTCGGCTCGCTCTCCTATCTGCTCTACGGACCGGGACACAGATTCACCGTCGGTATGATTCCCACCGTGGACTACGAGCAGGTGAGCAACGGCCCGAGCAGCTCGACGGTCGAGCTCGGCGACACCGGCCTCCTCGTGCAGTACGGGCTCACGCAGTCCCACGAAGGCAGTTGGCATCCCACCACCGCCATCAACGTGCAGGAAACATTTCCCACCGGGCGCTACGACCAGCTCGGCAGTCGTCCAAGCGACGGCTTCGGCAGCGGCGCATACACCACGGCGCTCGCGCTTTACTCCCAAACATATTTCTGGATGCCAAACGGCCGCATCCTGCGCGCGCGCCTCAACATCTCAGATGCGTTTTCGCACACCGTCAACGTTCAGGGCGTCAGCGTCTACGGCACCGCGGCGGGATTTAGCGGAAACGCCAAGCCCGGCAACACTGCCTACTGCGACGCGGCGGCAGAATACAGTCTGACGCAACGCTGGGTCCTCGCTCTCGACGTCGAATACCACTTCGAGGGCAACACCTCGGTGACCGGCTACAACACTCTCGATTCCGGCGGCGTTCCGAATCCGCCCCTGATCGAGAACAATTCTGGCTCAACCGGCGAGCTCATCTTCGCACCGGCCATTGAATACAACTGGAAGCCGACCATCGGTGTGCTCCTCGGCACGCGTATCATCGAGGTCGGTCACAATATCACTCCGTCTATCACCCCGGCGCTGGCCATCAATTTCGTCCACTGATTTTTTTCCATGCAGTTTTCAGCGATGGCGCGGTTCGGTGTATCCTGACCCGCTCGGAGGATTTCCTCATTCGAACTTACCGCCTCGCGCTTGTTGGCTTCGGAAACGTCGGCAAGGAATTCGTTCGCCTGCTGCTCGCAAAAGACTCCGTACTTCAACGTGATTACGGCATCGCCTGGAAACTCACCGGAGTCGCCTCCCGCAGAATCGGTTGGATTGCTGATGCAAACGGTCTTGACCCGGCCGCCGTGCTCGACCAGCGCTGGCCGCCGCAAGCCGCAAAAAAGCCCGCCAACGTCCGCGAATGGCTCGCCGCCGCGCACGCCGACGTGCTTTTCGAGGCGAGCTCGCTGGACCGGCGTTCCGGCCAGCCCGCCATCGACCATCTCCAAGCCGCTCTGGAATCCGGCGCGCACGCCATCAGTGCCAACAAGGGTCCCGTCGTGCACGCGTATCGTGAGTTGCGTGAACTCGCCGCTGCTCGTCGCCGCGAGTTCTTTTTTGAATCCGCGGTCATGGACGGTACGCCGATTTTTTCCATGTTCCCGCGCTGCCTCCCCGCCGTTGACCTCCGTGGATTTCGCGGCATCCTGAATTCCACCACCAACGTCGTGCTCAGCGAAATGGAAAAGGGCGCGACCCTCGAAGCCGCCGTGAAGCGCGCTCAGGAAATCGGCGTCGCGGAGACCGATCCCTCCGACGATCTCGATGGCTGGGACGCCGCCGTAAAAGTCGCTGCTCTCGCCATCGTTTTGATGGGGGCCGAAATCAAATTGAGCGACGTCGAGCGCGAAGGCATTCGGTCTCTCTCGCCCGAACTCGTCCGCGCCACGCATTCCTCCGGCATGCGGTATAAACTGGTGTGCAGCGCCGAACGCACGGCCAATGGAGTCCGCGCGCGCGTGCGGCCCGAAAAATTGCCCATGGCCGATCCGCTCGCGCAGCTCCAAGGCACCACCTCCGCAATCCGTTTCGATACGGACGTTTTCGGCCTTTCCATCATAGAGCACAAGCCCGGCGTCATTGCTACCGCCTACGGCCTCTTCGCCGATTTCATTCGTGCCGTGAAGCCTTGAATCTGATGCCATCCTCCGCGAAAATCAGAGAGACACAATGAGCACGCCGGTATCCCGTTCGAACCCTCCACAAAGCGCGCGCGTCGCGCTTGACGTCCAATGGGTGCGCGCCCAGTTTCCCTCGCTGAAGCAAGTCGTCAACGGCCATCCCGCCGCTTTTCTCGACGCGCCCGCCGGCACGCAAGTTCCCCAACAAGTCATTGACGCCGTCCGCGATTATTTCGAGAATTCCAACGCCAACACCTGCGGCGCATTTGCCACCAGCCGCCGCACAGATGCGATGATCGCTGGGGCGCGCTCCGCCATGGCTGATTTTTTCAATTGCGATCCCCTCGAAGTTTTCTTCGGACCCAACATGACCACCATCACCTTCGCGCTCGCTCGCGGCATTGGCCGCGATCTGCAGCCCGGCGACGAAATCGTAGTCACCACCCTCGACCACGATGCCAATGTCGCTCCATGGCGCGCGCTCGAAGAGCGCGGCGTTCTCGTGCGCCAGGTCGACATTCGCGAACAGGACTGCACTCTCGATCTCGAAGATCTGCGCCGCAAAATCACTTCGCGCACGAGGCTCGTCGCCGTCGGGTACGCTTCCAATGCCGTCGGCACCGTCAATCCCGTCGCCGAAATCATTCATCTCGCGCACCAAGCCGGCGCGCTCGCTTTCATTGATGCCGTGCACTACGCCCCGCACGGCTCCATCGATGTCCGTGCTCTCGATTGCGATTTCCTCGCCTGTTCGCCGTACAAATTCTTCGGTCCGCACATGGGCTGCATTTATGGCAAACGCGACCTGCTGATGCGCTTTCGCCCGTACAAAGTCCGCCCTGCGCCCGAAGCCTTGCCGGATCGCTGGGAAACCGGCACGCAAATTCACGAAGGCCTCGCCGGCGTCACCGCGGCCGTCGACTACATCGCCGAGCTCGGCCGCCGCTGCGATTCATCGGCCGCGAACCGCCGCGCCGCGCTCCTCTGCGCCCACCACGCCATGCGCGAATACGAAATGAGCCTGGCCGCTCGCATGATTCGCGGCCTGCTGGAGATTCCCGGCCTGCGCTTCTACGGCATCTCCGACCCCGCGCGTTTCGCCGAGCGCGTGCCGACCGTCGGCGTGCGCCTCGCCCATCGCACGCCTCTCGAGTGCGCCAAGTTTCTCGGCGAGCGTGGCACCTTCACCTGGGATGGCAACTATTACGCGCTCAATCTCACCGAGCGCCTCGGCGTCGAAAAAACCGGTGGCCTGCTGCGCATCGGCCTGGTTCACTACAACACCGCCGCGGAAGTCGACCGCCTCCTCGAGTCCCTGCGCGAACTCGCGGCGAACTAAATGTCCAAACGTCCCAAGCCAATCGTACTCACCGTCCTCGACGGCTGGGGTTATTCGCCCGAGACCAAGGGCAACGCCATCGCCCTCGCACGCAAGCCAAACTATGACGCGCTTCTGAAAAAATTCCCGAACGTGCTGATTCACACCTCCGGCCCTTTCGTCGGCCTGCCCGAAGGGCAAATGGGCAATAGCGAAGTCGGCCACTTGAATATCGGCGCCGGCCGCATCGTGCAAATGGACATCACCCGCCTCGACGCCAAGATCGCTTCCGGCGAATTCTTCAAGGAGCCGCTTCTGCTCCAGGCCAT
>JASHQB010000083.1 GCA_030037775.1 Candidatus Acidiferrales bacterium | reverse complement strand
ATCGCCGGAACAAAGGCACCTGACCAAGGGACACTGGCGGAGACGGATCCCAAGGACAAGCTGGTGGCGGCGCTGCAGGCTTCGTTCGACTACTGCACGGGAGTGCTGGACAAGACGGACGACTCAAAACTCGGCGAAATGGTGACGGTGCGGACACGTTCCGTTCCCCGCGCATATATCATGATTACGCTGGTGGCGGACCTTTATGACCACTACAGCCAAATGGCGGGATATTTGCGGATGAACGGAATGCTGCCGCCAACAGCGCAGCCCCGGCCGTCACACTAGGCGCACACGGCCGGAACCAGGGCGAAGTTTCGGGCGCTATTTGGCGTGTTTCGGATAGCGCCCGAGCATGGCGTTCCAGCGGATTTGCCACAGGTCGGCGAACATGCGCAGACTGTCGTGGAGCATGTGCACTTTCGTGCGCGGATCGTGAGCCCAGCAAACAGGAATCTCCACGATGCGCAGACCATGGCGCTGCGCGAGAAATAGAATCTCCGGGTCGAATCCAAAATCCTCAATTTGTTGCTGCTCAAAAACGATTCGCGCGCGATCGGTGCGAAAAACCTTGAATCCGCACTGGGTGTCTTCGAAGGACAAGCCCGTGGCGAGGCGCACCATGCGGTTGAAAAGAATTCCGGCAAACTCACGCGCGCGCGACTGGTGAACCTGGATGAGGCGGCGATCGAGGGCGCGGGAGCCAATGGCGACGTCGGCGGAGCCAAGCGCTTCGAGGAGCTTTTCGGCTTCTTCGATGGGCGCAGAAAGATCCGCGTCGGTGAAAAGCGCGACTTCGCCGCTCGCGGCAAGCATGCCGGTGCGAACGCTGTAGCCTTTGCCGCAGTTCACGCTGTTAGAAATAAGGCGCAGCTGCGGCATTTGCTTTTGAAGCTCGCGCGTGGCGCGCACGGTACCATCAACTGAACCGTCGTCAACGACAATGACTTCGCTCGAGGGATGCGAGCGGCGGAGATACTCGCGGATGCGCTCGAGGGTCCGCGGCAGGCGCGCCTCTTCGTTATAGGCGGGTACGATGACGGAGAGTTCGAGCGGCGCGGCCATGCCTAAGCGTCCGGCCAGCCGTAGCGGCCGCGAAGCGGAACGAACTGGCACGCGAAGAGTTTCTCTTCCAGGATTTGACCCGCGGACTTGCGAATGCGCAGCAGCATTTGCTTGTCGCTCTGGCCTACCGGAATCACCAGGCGGCCGCCTTCGGCCAGCTGTTCGAGGAGAGGCGAGGGAATAGCGGGAGCCGCAGCGGCAACCAAGATTGCGTCAAACGGCGCGGCGTCCAGCCAGCCGAGGGTGCCGTCGCCAATTTTTACACAAGTATTGGAGTAGCCGAGAGCGGCGAGGCGTTGGCGCGCGGCCTCCGCGAGCGGGGGGCGGTTTTCGACGCTGATGACTTCGTTCGCCAATGCGGAGAGCACGGCGGCTTGATAGCCTGAACCTGCGCCGATTTCGAGCACGCGTTCGTTGCCTTCGAGCTCCAGATAATGGGTCATGGCCGCCACCATATACGGCTGAGAAATGGTTTGACCCTCGCCGATGCCCAGCGCACGGTCTTCGTACGCATACGCAACGAGCTCTTCGGGAACGAAGAGATGGCGCGGGACGCGTTCGAGCACTTCGAGGAGCCGCGGCGAGCGAATGCCGCGTTTGCGGATTTGCTCGTCCACCATGGCGCGCCGACGCGACGCCCAATCCTGGCCGTTTCCGCCGCTCACTCTTTGCTCATCGTTTCTTTACGTCTTGCTCAGGCTCGGGCTCAGTGGCTCGCGCCCGCCGCAAGCTCCTTCAACAATTCGCGAACCGCGGCATCGAGCTGGATATCGTGGCCGGTGTAGCTCTCGCCCATCGGACGCTTCACAAGAAAATCGACCGGACGCGGATGAAGCTCCATGGGCTGGCCGTCGGCGGTGGTGACGCGAATAAAAGGCAAACGGAGAAACGAACCATCGATGAGTTGAACTCCCGAGGTGTAAATAATCCAGCCGGCAGTGGGCTCACCGACCACTTTGCCGAGGTGCATGGCGCGGTAGCCCTGGGTGAAGTCCTCGGCGTCAGAGAGCGATTGCTGATTGGTGACGAGAATGGTGGGCCGTTCGAGCGAGCGCTGGCCCAACAAGGAACGCGCTGGGCTGTTGCTATTAAGAAAATAGCGAGGCGTCATGCGGAGATAGGGCTGGCGCGAGAGCACGTCGAGGGCGTAGGCATTGACGAAGCCGCCGGTGTTGCTGCGAATATCGACGACGACGCCCTGGCGCGACCGGTTCTGCGTGTCGAGGTCGAGGTAAAAACGCTCGAGCGATTCCTCGCCCATGTCGGGGATGTGAACATAGCCGAGGCGGCCGCCGCTGATTTTCTCGACATAGGCGCGGTTGGCATCGACCCACTGGCGATAGATAAGGTCTTTTTCGTCGCTGGTGCTGATGGGCTGGACGACAACAGATTTGGCGCCTGAACCGTCAGCGGACGATGCGATCGTGAGCACTACCCGCTTGCCGATTTCATGCTCGAGGAGCCCGTCGCTATTGGTGTGCGGCGCGACGGGCTGCCCGTCGATTTGCGTGAGGTAGTTCCCGATGCTGATTCCGCCAGCGAGCGCAGCCGGGCCGAGCGGAAGAATGGCGGCGACGCGCAAATGGCCGGAGCTTTCGTATTCGGCACGGTCAAAATCGAGGCCCAGGCGGCCGACGGGATCGCTGGGATGCGAAGCGCTGATTCCAAGGTGCGAGCCGTTCAGTTCGCCGAGCATCAAGGAAATGAGGCGGCGGACTTCGTCGGGCGTGGCCGCTGCGGCGATGCGCGGCTCGTATCTGACGCGGACGGCGTCCCAGTCCACGCCGTTGTGGTTGGGGTCGAAAAAGAAATCGCGAAGGTAGGTCCAGGATTCCTCGAACATTTCCATTTTTTCATGCGTGAAATCGACGTCCATCTCGGCGTTGACGCCGAGAGAACGCGCCTGGCCGCCGGGCTCTACGGGCGCGACGTGAATCTGGCCATCGTCGAGGTAATAAATTTCCTTGCTGTCGGCGGAAAACTGAGGAGCGTCTTTGGAGCCGGGCGTGGAAGTCAACTGACGAGCCACCGACGGCTCTTTGGCCAGCTCATCGAGCGAGTAAAGATAAAGATTCTGCTGGCCGGCGACTTCGGCCGTGGAAAGAAGCCATTTGCCGTCGGGGCTGACGATGGCGGAATCGGAGTTCAGGCCGGTGGGAATCAGCGAGACGCGGTCACGAATGCCGTCCCAGTCGATTCTCACGGGCTTGGGTGCGGCGGGCTTGGTTTCGTCGGCGGGCGATGCAGATGCGGCAGCAGCGTTCTCTCCGCTCGGTTTTTTCGGCTCTTCCTTGAAGAGGTCGCGGAATTCATCTTCGCGGAATTTCGGCTCGTGCGGAATCACGTCGATGCGCGCAACTTCGCCGGTGACCGTGCGCTGTCGCGCGGCAAAAATGAGGTAGGTGCCGTCGGGGCTCCAAGAGACCGCGCCGCTGAACGTGTCGGGAAGAAAACTGACGGCGCGAGCATCACCGCCCGAGACGGGAACGGCCCAAACGTTTTGAAAGCCCTCCGCGTTGGTGTCCATGTAGGCGATCCATTTGCTGTCGGGAGACCAAGCGAGCGGTCCGTCGGTGTCGAATGGCGGACGGCCGAAATGCCCCTTGGCGAGAAGGCGGTCCTGTTTCGAGTCCATGTCCATGGTGCGCAGCTCCGTACCATCGCGCTCGAAGGCCAGCATTTTTCCGTCGGGCGAGAAGCGCGGCGTGGCGTCGGCGTGCGAATCATGAGTGAGCTGCGTTTCCGTGTTGGAGACGAAATCGTAAACGAAGAGATGCGGCGTGCCGTCGCGGTCGGAGACGTAAACGATGCGGCGGCTATCGGTGGCCCACTGGATTTCGGACTGCTCAGCGGATTCCGTGGTGACGCGCATGGCTTCGCCGCCGTCTTTCGCGGAAGCGGCGAAGACTTCACCGTGCGCGACGAAGGCGATTTTCTTGCCGTCGGGCGAAAGCGCCAAATGCGAAATGTGACTGGCGAGCTGCAGATGCTCGACGGTCGGCCCGGCGGGAACACCGTGTCGCGCGATGGAGACTTCCGTAGTGTGGCCGTTTGCCGGGTCAAGACGCCAAATGCCGAAGTCGCGCTCGAAAACGATAGTGTGGCCATCGGCGGAAATGACCGGCCAGAGGACGCGGCCATCTTTGAATTGAGTGATTTGCCGCGCCGCGCCGCCGATGGGCTGCTGCCAGATGTTTTGCGCGCCCGAGCGGTCGGAAACATAGAAAAGCGAGCGGCCGTCGGCGGCCCACATGGGCCACAGGTCTTTCGCGGAGCCTTCGGTGACAGCGTCGTACTTTGGCATGGCTTCGTCGTGGACGAGCCAGATTTCCGATTCGTCGAGGTGGCTGCGGCCTTTGCGCCACCACTGCGTCGAGACGATGCCACGCGCCGTGATGGCCACGGCTTTGCCGTCAGGAGAAGGCGCGGAAAAATATTCGTTGGCGAAACGGTCGGCGGCGATGGGCATGGGCGTGCCGCCTTCGGCGCTGACGCGATAAACGTCATTCATATAGGAAATGTCGTGACTGGCGGTGGAGAAATAAATCCACTTGCTGTCGCGCGACCAGCCGTCGAGAGAGGTAAGCGAGTCGTCGTAGGTGATGCGGGAAACCTGGCCGTTGGAAAAAGTCAGAACGTAAATGTTGGCGCTGCCGGAGCGCGTGGATTCAAAGGCGAGGCGCGCGCCATCGGGCGAATAAATGGGGCGCGAATCGGTGGCGCCGTCGGAAATCAGCAGATGGGCTTCGCCGCCGGACGCAGGAACCGTCCAGATGGCGCCTCCGGACACGAAAGCGATCTCGCGGCCGTTGGGCGAGACGGCGGGCTGGCTGTAAGCGGGCGCGGCGCTTGTTTCGGCCGGCGCGGCGCCAACGGCGGGCGATCCCGGCCGCGCGGCCCAAAAGAACAGGGTGCAGCCGAATGCGAGCACGCTGAGAATAATCTTTCTGGGAATCGCCATCATGCACCTCGCGTCTGGAATGGCCGAGCGGAGCTCCATCGCATGCATTGTCTCCGCGATGGTTGCGGATTATATCACCGGGTCAGGCTGGCTGAAGGTGGCGCTCCCAGGCGCGCGTGGCGAGGATTTCGTCGATCTGCGCGAGGGAGAAATCGATCTCGTCGTCGCGGTTATAGAAATGCGGGGACATGCGAATGCCGGCGCCCGGCCGGTAATCGACCAAGATGTTGCGAGCAACGAGCTCATTTTTCACTTCCTGCGCGTGGGGGCACTCGATGGACACGGTGCCGCCGCGTTCGGAGGAGTCGCGCGGCGAATTGACGCGCCAGCCCTGCTTGAGCGCGCCCCCGATAATTCGCGTGGTTTGGCGCACGGATTTCTTGCGAATGTTGCCAACGCCAACGCGCTGAATCATTTCGAGACCCGGCTGGCAAGCGTAAAGCGCGGGAATGTGCGGCGTGCCGTTGAGAAAACGATAGGAATCCTCACGCGGATCGAGCGCAGCGGCTTCGAAATTGAACGGGCGCTTGTGCGCGAGCCAACCGGCGATTTTCGGCGAAAGCTTGGTGCGCAAATCGGGACGCACGTACAAATAGGCGACGCCCGGGCCGCCGCAGAGCCATTTGAGCACGCCGCCGACGGCAAAATCGGTTTCGAGTTCGCGGACGTTGAAGGGAACGGTTCCCGCGGCTTGAAAGCAATCGAGGATGACGTGCGCGCCGACCTGGTGGGCGCGTTCGATGATGGCTTTGGCGTCGACAATGGTGGCGCTGCGGAACAGAACCAGGGAAATCGGGACCAGAAGCGTGGTGTCGTCGATGGCGGCGAGGATTTTCTCGAGCGGCGCGTGAAGGCCATCCTCGCTTTTCAAAATTTCGACGCGCGCCCCTTGCCGGCGCTGCTCCATGTGGAAATAAATAATGGAGGGAAATTCCAGATCGACGAGCACGATTTTGTTGCGCCGAGAAGAAAACTCGAAACAGGAGGAGATGATCGCTTGGGTCAGAGTGACGTTCTGATGCAGGGAAACCTCACCGGGGCCGGCGCCGATGATCGCTGCAACTTTGTCGCCGACGGATACAGCCATTTCCCACCAGCCCTCTTCCCAGGCGCGGACGCCGCGCGTGGCCCAAGCGTCGGCGTAGCTTTTCATCCGGTCATAGACGGAGCGGGGCATGGCTCCGAGAGAGTTGCTAATCATATAGGTGGAGGTTTCGAGAATCGGAAACTCGCTGCGCCACTTCAGGAGTTCGTCCATGAGCTTCTCTCCGCTGGTGTTGCGGCAGTGCCCCGCTATGGTATCAGAACCAGGCAGCGCGACGGTTTTCGTGTTGGGGTTGAGATTCCCATGATTCGATACTTGGTGGTTGAAGAGCACCAGGGGCGCGCGAAAACCACCATCGGCGTCGAAAGTCCCAGGGTTGCGCCGAAGGCGTCACCACCTCGCATCGCATTGATAATAAATAGCATACAGGATCAGCAGCGCCATGGACCCGTTTGGCAAATGCTGTGCATTAGTCCACGGCGGAGAGCGGCCAAGGTGCAACGGCTAACGGGACTCATCGGGAAGCGTTCTAGGGCTCTCGGAAAGGATTCGAAAATGCGATACATCAGAATTCTCGCGATGCTTGGTATTTGCTTGGGTTGCGCACCGTTCGCGCAGGCGCAGAGAATCGCGGTCGGCGTGGGTATCGGCGTGCCGGCTTACGTGGGTCCGGCTCCGGTTTGCGCCTACGGCTACTATGGATACTACCCGTACGCCTGTGCGCCATATGGCTACTATGGGCCAAGCTGGTTTGTTGGCGGGGTCTTTATCGGCGCGGGGCCGTGGTTTCACGGGCATGCGTTCGTCGGGCGGCCAGGATTCAGGCCCTTCGTTGGAGGCCGGGCTGGCGTGGTCGCGCGATCTGGTTTCGCCGGGCGCGGCTTCGTTGGAGGCGGCGTAGCTGGACGCGGGCCAGTCGGCGGCAACTTCCGGGGAGGCGCGAGCTTCCACGGAGGGGGCGGATTTCATGGAGGCGGCGGGTTTCACGGTGGTGGTGGCTTCCACGGGGGCGGGCGCAGGTAGCCCGCGCGGTTAAGTCGACGCCAACGGCCGGCAGCGTGATGCTGCCGGCCGTTTTGTTTTTCATGGCGGAATTTTCGGGCAGCGATCATCGGAAAAAAGACCCACCGCACCGTGATCCGCAATAGGCGTAAATTGCGCGTGACTGGCGGTTCGTCTAGGATATGGAACGCTTCGCGTCGTGCACAAAGGAGCAGCATGCCGCTGCGGCCGGGTCAAATCAAAAGCATTTGGGCGGGCCGCTTCCTCTTGCTCGGCCTGACGTTCTTCCTGCTCGCGGGCTGCGGGAGCGCAGGGCATCCGCCAAACCAGCCGATCACGCTGACCATTTCCGCGGCGATCAGCCTAGAGGATTCTCTCGATGCCATCGCAAAGAGTTATCAGCAGGCACACCGGGATGAGCGGGTCGAGTGCAATTACGGCGGCTCCGGAACGTTGCAGCACCAGATCGAAGAGGGCGCACCGGTGGATATTTTCATTTCCGCGGGCGAGAGCCAGATGGACGCGCTGCAGAGAGAAAACTTGCTCGTGCCGGGAACTCGGCGCGACCTGCTGGGCAACGAACTGGTGTTGATCGTGCCGGCACGCTCCACAGAGATCAAAGATTTTCCGGATTTGGCGAAGAGCGCGGCGAAATCCATCGCCATCGGCGACCCACAAATCGTGCCGGCGGGAACGTATGCCAAGCAAGTTCTCGAGCACCTGGGGCTGCTGCCAGCCATCCAGGGCAAGCTGCTGTACACAAAGGATGTGCGCCAGGCGCTCGCGTACGTGGAAATGGGCAACGCGGACGCGGGGCTGGTCTACGCAACCGATGCACGCATTTCGAATGCGGTGCGCGTCGCGGCCACGGCGCCGAGCGATTCGCACTTGCCGATTCTCTATCCCATCGCGCTCCTCAAAGATTCCAAATCACCGGAAGCGGCGCACATGCTGCTCGACGTGCTGGAATCGCCCGAGTCTCTCAGTGTGTTCGAGAAGGCCGGTTTCCTGGCCGCGGGCAGCGCTCCGCAGGGAAACTGAGCATGGCCATGGCGCTCATGGCAACAGACCTCTCGCCCGTTTGGCTCTCCATCGAAACAAGCGTGACCGCGACGGTCATCACGCTTGTGCTGGGTACGGCTACAGCGGTCTGGCGCGCGAACCGGCGCGGAGCCGGTCCCGCATTGCTCGACGGGATATTCCTCTTGCCGCTCGTGCTGCCGCCGACGGTTGTGGGCTTTATTCTGCTGCTGATTTTCGGGCGCAACGGGCCGCTCGGGCGTTTGCTGCTGCGCTTCGGCACAACGGTGGTCTTCTCGTGGCCGGCGACGGTGATCGCTGCGGCGGTGGTTTCGTTTCCGTTGATGTACTTAAGCGTCCGGGCTGCGCTCGAGCAGGTCGATCCCAACCTGCTGCAAGCGGCACGCACGCTCGGCGCTTCCGACTGGCGTGTGTTCCGGCGCGTAGCGCTGCCCCTGGCATGGCCGGGAATTCTGGCTGGAACAATTCTGGCTTTCGCGCGCGCGTTGGGTGAATTCGGCGCGACGCTGATGCTTGCCGGGAGCATTCCGGGGCGAACGGAAACGATCCCCCTGGCCATTTATTTCGCGGTCGAAGCAAATGAAATGCATCAGGCTGTTCTGTGGTCGCTGATCGATATTGCCATTTCGCTGGCGATGGTTGCTTGCATGTATTACTGGACCCATTTGCAGAGCGCCGAGCGTTTGCGCGGGAGGCGCGGCTGATGGCGCTGGAGGTGCGGTTCAAAAAGCGGCTGGCCAGCTTCACCTTGGCTCCGGATTTTTCCTGCGGCGCGGAATCACTCGCGATTCTCGGCCCCTCCGGCGCGGGCAAGAGCATGACGTTGCGCTGCATAGCCGGGCTGGAACAGCCCGATGAAGGCAGCATCGTCCTGAACGGCAGAACGCTGTTTGACTCCCAGACGGGAATCAATGTTGCGGCGCGGCGGCGCGGCATCGGGCTGCTGTTTCAGAATTACGCGCTCTTTCCGCACATGACGGTAGCGGAAAATGTGGCATTCGGGCTGAAAGCCGCGTCGCGTGGCGAGCGCGAGAGACGCACGCTGAAGCAAATCGCGGATGTGCACCTGGAGGGGCTCGAACGCCGGCTTCCGCGCGAGCTCTCCGGCGGAGAACAGCAGCGCGCAGCGCTCGCGCGGGCGCTGGCGATTGAACCGCAGGCGCTGCTGCTCGATGAGCCGCTGTCGGCGCTAGACACTTACCTGCGCAGCAAAATCGAACAGCAACTGATCAGCACGCTCGCGCAGTTCCAGCGGCCGGCGCTGTACGTCACGCACAACATCGAAGAGGCGTACCGGATCGCCACAAAACTTGTGGTGCTAGCGAAGGGCCAAGTGGCGGCAAACGGTTCGCGAGACGAGGTGTTTCGTGATCCGCCCACTCTGGAAGTGGCCCTGTTGACCGGCCTGAAAAATTTTTCCCGCGCACGCGTGAGCAGCGACGGTTCCGTGGAGGCGCTCGACTGGAATTGCGTTTTGCGGTGCGCCAGCGCAAATGCGGCAAACGCAGCCTACGTAGGCATTCGCGCTCATTACATCGGATTCGCATTTGAAAAGGGCGGATCGATAGCGGCAAACACATTTCCGTGCTGGCTGGTGCGAACGAGCGAGACTCCGTTCCATGCCACGCTTTACCTTCGTTTGCATAACCCACCGGACGCGAGCGGCTTTTACCATTTGCAGGCGGAAGTAACCAAAGAACAGTGGATGCTTTTCAGAAATCAGCCGCAGCCATGGCTCACGGTCCTGCCGCCGGAGAGCCTGCTGGTGCTGGCTGAGTAAGACGGCCGGGCGGGAGCGATTCGATTAATGGAAGTGGCTTGTGAATTTGACGCTGATGCCGTAGATCCCATTGATATCGCGCAAGGCGACGATGGTGATCTGGCGACGGATGGCGTAGTCGACTTCAATGACCTGCTGCTGATTGGAAGCCGCGTTGGTGCTATAGGTGACGCTCAAATCCCGGGTGACTTGCTTCTGAATGGTCACGCGCGCCTCGGTGGTTTGCGTGACGCCGGTCGTCGCCAAGCTGCTGGCCAGGAATGGGTCGATGCGGAAATTCGTAACACCGAAGAGTTTCTCAATCGGCGCGCCGATCTGGCTGGTAATCGCTTCGGACAGGAGAGAAGTTGCTTCGAAATTTTGCGCCTGGCTGGACGAGGAGGTCATCAGCGCCGATTGTTCGCCTTGGCTCCCAAGAGCCAGCAAACTGACGATGTCCGTGGAGAGCAAGGGCGGATCGGAGCGATAGGAAAGTTGCAGGCGGCTGGCTGGACCCGTGAAATCCAGTGTGACTTCGTAAGGATTGATGGTGGTGGCAATCTCGATATTCAGAACGGGATCGAAGCGGAAAGGGCTGGAAAAATTGATGTCGCCTCGATTCAGATTGTAGGTGTTGCCGTGGAAGGCCATATCGCCCGAGAGCAGATGGACGTTCCCCAGAACAATGGGATGCTCCCAGGTGCCGCGAACTCGCACGCTGCCGTCCGCTGTGAAGTGGGCGGTGCCCCACTCGATGCTCATTCCCGGCACCGCGGTCGCAGCGATATCGAATTGCAAATTGCGAAGATAGGCCGAGGAAATCGCGGGGCCGGTAAGTGTTGAATTCGATGAGACCAGCATGGAGGAGAAGTCCACGTTTGGCGCGAACACCACGCGCTGCACGGTCGCATCGCCCGACAGGACGGCTCCCTGGCTGGTACCGCTGAATCGGACGTTCCCATCGAGTAACCAGCTCATTCCCTCGGGGTAACGCACCCGAACGCGGCTGGCCGTCGCGCTCAACTCGTAGGCTAAAGGCTTCTCGCCATATCCCACGCTCCCGGACATCTTAAGCGTCCCACCGCCGGCTTCCGCTGTGAAATTGCTCAGCAGCATGCGGCTGCGGTCAAAAACGATATCGCCGTTCAGATTGCTGAGCCCGGCGGGAAAGTCCGCGTAGTGCGCGGAGGCGTTGATGATCTTGGCCTGCCCGATCACTTGCGGATTGGAAAACGTCCCGGAGATGGTGGTGTTCAGTTGCGCCACCCCGCGGCCGTCCAAACCGGGAAAAAGGGCGCCCGCCAGGCGCATGTTAATCGAGCCTGCCACCTTGAGGTTGACCGCGCGGTTGCCGGCGAAATCCGCATTGCCGGAAATCTTGAAATTGGAGTCGGTGCCGCTCAGCGTGGCTTCGTCGACGCGAATTTCGTTGTGGCCATAATTCAGGTGAACCGGGCCCACGTTGTGAAGCTTCACATATTCATAATCGAACGTGATTTGCGACAGATCGGCATGCATGACCAGAGTGTCCGGCTCCCTGGCGTGGCCAGAAAGGCTCAAGTCGCCGTCAATCCTGCTGTGTCCCGTCAACTGGCTCAAGTGCAAACCCGCGACGATAAAGGGATCCAGGTCGACTTGCTTCACGGTCATTTTGCCGGTGAGCGGATAGTCGTCCGACAAACCAAGCTCGAAATGCGCAAGCAGTTTTCCGCGGGTTCGCGTCGATTGCAAGTCGAGCTGCGCCGTCCGGCCATCGGAATCGAGCGTTCCGGAAAAGCTATCGAGCACTTCCGAGCCGAATTCCAAATCGATGAGCTGCACGGTTCCATGGGCTTGCGGAGACGTGATCGGCCCGCTGCCGCGCAAATCGAAGTCGATATCCCCGGCGATCGGCAAGGCCTTCGTTTGAAGAAAGGAGAACTGGGCCAAGGAGATTCCTGTGCCGATAGTCTGAAAATCAGCGGTGCGTTCCTCCGGCCGGTACAAAATGCTTCCGGTAAGATGACCGCTGCCGCGGTCGAGTATCGCGTCGGTGATTTGAATCTGGTCGTGACGCAGACTCAGATTTCCACGCGCGCGATCGACGTGGATACCGTACGCGGTCATGTCTTCGAGGTCGACATCCCCCTCCAGCACCGGTTCGTGGCGCGTGCCGCTGCCCCGAAAATCTGCTGTGAGCGTTGCGGTGACCGGATAAGATGTTGCGAAGAGTCCTTGCAAATCGGACAAAGATGCCTTGCTCAACTGGGCGCGGAGGCTCCACGCGGCGTTCTTCTGAAAGTTCCAGTCATGCAACTGCAAGGTCAGGTCCAGGTTTGCTTGCGAGGCGCCGCGCTTGACGACGCCGTTCGTCAGCGTGAAATTGCGCGGCGAATAGGACATGGAGCCGGTGATGTCGTCCCAATAGAGGCGGCCAAAGTGAGCATTTTGGGTATGAAAGGCGCCCGCGAAGGTCGGACGAGTCAACGGCCCGGACAGATTTCCTTTCCAGTCGGCACCGCCGGTGATGCGCTCGGCATTCTCCGGATTGCCGCGCAAGGTGGAGATGAAATCCTCCCAGTCTTCCAAGCGGCCGGTGTGAAACGTCGCTTCCAAAGCACTGGCGTGGCCACCCAAGGTGCCGTCGAAGGTGAGATGGCTGTCGGCAGTCGCGATCGTGCTTGGCTGGAGGACCACGGCATCGCGGTCCATCACGTAGTTAAACTGGATTTGCGCGGTGGCGCCGATCACTCCCGGCTGACGAGGCGCGGGCGGCGACCACAGCGTCACACCGCGCACAGCGAAATGCTTGAAATCCCTGTTCCACGTACAGATGGTATCCGCTTCCAGAAATCCCCCCCAGTGAAGCGTATGGACCGGCAGGGAGGGATTGTTCACGGCGTCGAGAACCGCAGCCAAGTTCGCGCCGGTTACTTTTGTGTCGGTGCGAAAAGCCAATCCCTTGAAGTCCATATCGAGCTTGCCGTCCAGCCTGCCGCCCAAAGCGTTGGCATGGAAAACCGGCAAGTGAAGGTGGCCGTCGGCCACGTCGATATCGCCCCAGCTCTCGATGCCTTGATCGTGAAACCAGGAATAGTTCAGATTCAAACCCCGGGCGTGGTAATCACCCTTCATGCGAAGGCCGTGCTGCGCGTAAGCGGCGTTGCCGGTGAGATCCACGTTTCCGTCGGGTATCGATTTTTTTCGCAGGATAAGGCGCAGGTCCGGCAGCGAGAGCAGTCCCTGATAGTGAAAATCGGCTTGGAGGGGCTGGAAATTCCTAATTTCAGCGCGCGCATTGAATCTGGTGTGAGGCAGCTTCAACTGCAAATCGTCGATGGAAAGAGAATCTTGCGTCAGCGTGAACTTCGTGGAGAAGTCAAAACGGAAGGGCAAAAAGCGGCGCGCGGCCGTTTGTACCTGGCTCCATCCGAATTGGCCGAAGTAAAGGCCGTTTTCCGACCCCGCGGCCTGATAACTCATTGCAAACTCGAAACTCTCGCCTTCGAGGTCAAGCGGCACCTTGGCATCGTTGAAAAGTATGGCGCCTCCGCTGATCCGCAACTGCGCGATCTCGAGGTCGAAAAGTTGCGTGCGCCAGGGTTTCGAGGTTCGCTTCCGCGGAGGCACGGGAAGATTGCTTTGGCCGTTCTCGTCGGTGCGGATGAAAATGGATGGCTGCACGACTTCGACGTCGCTTAGCGAAATCTTGTGGCGCAGCAGGGAGATGATGTGTATGCCAACGTGAATATGGTCCGCGTGAAAGAACGGAGGCAAACCGGGGCCCTCGCGGCCGTGCACCGTGAGATCGTCTAGATCGGCGGTCAATCGTCGCAGGCTAAAATGAAACGAGCGAAGCTCCGTTCGCCCACCGGTGCTGCTCTCTACTTTCTTGATGATGTAACTGCGGGCCCAACGGTCTGCCGTTCCCGTGTAGAGGACCACCGCGAGGAGCACGACGATTCCAACCGTCAACACAACGAGCCCGAGAAAGACCCGGACCGTCCAGCGTTTCATCCGCCCTGTCCCGAAGGCTGGATAACGATTCGGAGCCGCGCTTTCGCTTCGTCGAGCCACTGAGCGGCCTTCTCATTGATCGCTTCCTGCGTTAGTAGCTGGCGGATCTGCGCTTCGACCTGATCCAACGGCGGCACGGTAAGGCCTCGCTTGCGGAGTGATGGCGCCAGATCCTGCTGGTAGTAGGCTTCGATCTGCTCACCGGTGACCTGTGTTGCGGCGTGAAACTTGTAGTTCAGGAACCGAATATAGTAAAGCTGGCGTTCGAGAATTTGGCGAACCTCGTCCTGAGTTAATCCGATCTGGGCGAGCCGCGCCTGAAACTGCTCGCGGGAAGGAAACTGCTTGAGCAAAGCCTGGAACTCGAGCGACACCTCGTCCGCGGTTGGATGCGGAAATCTCGTAGCCACCGCCTCGGTTTGAACGATCCACTGATCGACCAATTCCTCCATGACTTTGGCGCGGTCTTGCGCCTGTCCTTCCACGAGCCTCTGATAATCCTGAAGCTCGCGTACTTCGCTGTTCGTCAAAACGTCATTGCCGATTCGCACTGCGATGCCATCGACTTCCGTTGGCTTCTGCGGCACCGCTGGACCTGGTGCCGGGGCGGGCGATAACGGCGCACCCGCACGGCTCGATCCGGTTTGCGCGCCCGCAACGAGGGGAAGGCAGAAAAACAAGATTGGGGTGACGCAGATTCTACGCATCAGAACACCGATCCTATATTGAAGAAAAACTGAAAATGAGGCAAACGCGACGTTTGAACCACGCATGGCGTAGTAACGTCGTTCAAGCAGGACTGAAACTGCGCCGGATTCAACTGATAGCCGAAGTCCAGGCGCACCGGGCCGATAGGGGTCGCGTAACGAAAGCCAAAGCCCACGGTATGCGAAAAGTAGTTCATGCTTGGGCAGTCCGATAGCGTATTTGTCAGGGTCGTCCCGGGCTGGCACCCCGAAGGCGGCGGCTCTGGAGTATAGCGCAGTGAGACATGATGAATATCGGAAAAAACGTTCCCCGCGTCGTAAAACAGAGCCCCGCCCAGATGGCTTCCGACCAGCGGCAAATGCATCGGAAAGCGCAGCTCCTGATTGAACACCAGCATGGCCAATCCGCCGACAGGGAAGCCGCTCGTGGGGTCGCGTGGTCCAGCCTGGTTCAGGGAAAATCCTCGCAAGCTGGTGCCGCCGCCAGCGAAAAATCGCTCCGGCAGAGGAATATCATCTTCCATCGATCCGTTAAACGCATCCTCGATACCAAACGTCGTGGAGCGGGCGAATACCAAGGATGAGTGGTGAAACGGCGAGAAGGTGGAATTTTGGAGGGAAAAGCGCATGAAAGTTGCCGTGGATCCGAGCGAACGCGTGGCCACGCTGAGGTCTGCGGTGTTGAATGTCCCGTGAGTGGCGTCTGCGGGATTGTCCCGGCGGTCGCGCACCCATGTTTCTTCAAACCCTGAGACTTTGGTCGGCTGACTGAACAAAGGCACTTCCTCGACAGAGACGTGTCCAGCCAGGTCTGTGGCCGTCACATGGCGATAGAAATAGCGATACAACAGCGTCGTCGATGGCGAGACGGTCTGCGAAAATTGCACGCTGCCTTCATAGCGTATAGCGGTGAACGTATTCACATAACTCGCCTTGTCGGCGAGGCCGCTGACGATCAGATTGAGCCAAGGATAAGTCAAAAAATCGGGCGCGGCGTAACTCAGTAAACCCTGATATTCGAGGGTGCTGCCCCGCAGCTTGAGGGACACCGTTTGCGCCCGCCCACCCACGTTGATCTTGGAAATTTCGAGGATTCCGAGCGGGCTCGCGTTCAGTGAGGTGACATTGGGGTTCGAAGAAGAGGCCAAGCGCTGCGCCTCGAAGCCAAATCCGTAGCTCAGGGTGTATCGCTGACCTTCCTGTACCGCGACGACCACGGTCTTTTCGGGATAGTCGCCATCCGGATTCTGCGGCTCCACCTGTACGCGGTCGAAAATCGCGAGGTTGTAGAGTTTCTCTTGCGTCGCGATGCGGTCTCCTTCGCGCAATGGGCCTCCGGGTTTCACGAGCACTTGCCTGCGGATGATGCCCGGACGCGTGTAGCGATAACCAGCAAGCAGCACCTGACTCACATCAACGCGCTGGCCTTCCGTGACATGATAAACAAGATTGACCTGATTGGGTCCGGCCGGCGTGGCGATGGGCTCAAATTGAGCGTTGGGGAAGCCTTGATCGAAATAATAGGCAAGAATGTTGTCGCGGTCGGAGGTGACGTTGGCCTGCGAATAGGGCTGGCCTTTGGTTGAGCCGATCACAGTCAGCAATTGTTTCGTTGTCAGTGCGCTATTTCCCTCCAATTTGAGGTCGGCCACGCGCACTTGCTGGCCCTCGATGATCTCGTAGATGATGAAAAGATTGCCTTTCTTGCCCTCATAATCATCTTTGACCTCAGGACGAACCTGCGATTGCAAGAAGCCGTTGGCCATGTAAAGCCCGGCGATGGAGCCGGCGTCGTCGCGGACCATGGCTTGGCTGAAGCGGCCTCGCGATAGCAGGCTCTGTGGCTGAACTTGCAGGCGACTCCGCAAAACGTCGGTACTGAAGTAGCGGTTCCCTTCGATCACCACGCCCACCAATCGGTGTTTGATTCCGCGATCGATTTTGTAATCAATGACGTCCTCATGAGTATTGGGATCGAGATGCGAGGTGTAATCGACGGTAGAGTCGAAGTAGCCTTGTTTTTGCAGCAAGTCGCGGATGTTCCTCTTGCCTTCCTCGAGCAGATCCGGATCGACGTCGCCTTCCTCGTAAATGGGCACGAGTTTTCTGATTTCTTTCGCCGATATCTTTGTGCCGGTCACGATCACGGAGACGCGCGGCCCAGCCACCACGTCGACGGTGAGGGGCAGCGTCGTGGAGTTTGCATCGAAGTCGCCGCGACTTGCAGTGACGCGCGCCTCCAGATAACCAGACGACACCAGGTAGGTGCGCAGCCGTTCCGTGCCGTGGTCGATTTTCTCCTCGGTAACCTGGGTGCCACGCTTGAGCTTGAGCCGGCCGCGTATGTCCTTATCAGAAAATGGAGTTTGATTGTTAACGGTTACGGACGACAGTTTTGCCCTGCGGCCAGGGATCACGTCCACGGTGATGTCTATCTGCTGCGTCTCTGGATGTTTTGTTAGCCCCGAGGTCGCCCGCGCCGCGTAGAATCCGTCTTCTCTCATCGTGTCCGCGAGGCGTTGCAGGCCGGCGTTCAAATCGTCGGGTTGGAACGGTTCGCCCAACGGCAAGCGCAGCGCCGCCAATGCGGTAGCCTCGTTGGGCGGCTCCTTAAGCCCGTGCACGCGGACAACGTCGTTATAGTAATTTCGGGTCACGATGAAGTCGACGTGAAGTCCGTCAGCCTCAGGCGTGACACCGGTGCGCACATCTGAGAACAGGCCGGTCTGGTTCAGCTCGCGCAGCGCCTCGCGCTCGGCAGTGATGTGAAAGAGGTCCCCAGGCTTCAAAGCCGCCGGCGAAACTTTCTCCGGAATTGGCCGCCCGGAGTCGTCCACCACGCGGACGGCGGCGATGCGTGTGCCTTCCAGGGACGCGTCTTGTCCTCGCGCGGAGCAAACCCACAGGAAAAGCAGAATGACGGGCGTACCAGCGCTTCGGATTTTTCTACCTCGTGGCGTGCTGCCTCTCCATTTCATCCTCGCTCAGACTCCAGGGAAGGTTAGCATACCGGCCTGTATCTCGTTTTTGAAAAGGCGCTATCATTAAACAGGCAGGGGGAGTTGTGGATCCGAAGCTTTACGAAAGATATTCACGGCAAATCCTGTTTGCGGCCATCGGCGAAGAAGGACAGGAGCGCCTGCTCGGGTCGCGCGCGGTGCTCGTCGGTTGTGGCGCACTGGGCACGGTTTCCGCCAGCTTGCTCGTGCGCGCCGGCGTCGGCTCCCTCCGCATCATCGACCGCGACTTCGTTGAACTGTCCAACCTGCAGCGCCAAGGGCTTTTCGAAGAATCGGACGCGCA
>JASHQB010000082.1 GCA_030037775.1 Candidatus Acidiferrales bacterium | reverse complement strand
TGCGTCACTTCCGCAATGCGCGCATACTTCGCCCGCTCCGCCATCGTCGGCTCGCGGTCAATCACGTAATATCCCTGCTTGCGAATGTGCGCCACCAGCCGGTCGAACTCCTGCTGTGGCCCCGCGTTTTTCACCAGACGCATGTCGAGCGAAGCCGTGGCCTCGTCCGGAATAATCGTCTTCGCCTGTGCGCCGGTCCATCCGCTCTCCATGCCGTCAATATTCAGCGAAGGCTCGTTTAGCAGCTCGAGTAAACTCTTCCCTCCGCCATCCGGCGCCGCCAATCCAAACGTCCGCAGCAGCAGCGCGTCATTGTTGGGGGCTTCGGCGATGGCTTTGCGTTCCGCCGGCCCCAGTGGTACCACGTTGTCGTAGAACCCCGCAATCGTCACATTCCCATCGGCGTCCTTCATACTCGCCAGCAACTGTGCCAGCCGCATCGCCGGATTCGGCGCCCAATTCCCGTAATGTCCGCTGTGCAGCGGATGCAGCGGCCCAAACACGGTGATGCGCACCGAAATCACGCCGCGATTCCCGAAGAAAACGAGCGGCCGCCCGCTCTGGTCAATCGGTCCGTCCGCCGTGATCAGCGCATCGCCCCTGAAAAGATTTTTGTGCGCGTCCACCGTCGCTTCCAGATGCGGCGAACTGTCCTCCTCCTCGCCTTCGAAAATCACCTTCAAATTCACCGCCATCGGAATGTGATTCGCCTTCAGCGCGTCCACCGCCGCCATCACGCCAATAATCGGAGCCTTGTCGTCCGCCGCCGCCCGCGCGTAAATCCGCCAATTGTCTTTGTAACTGTCCGGCTGATCCGGGAAGGGAATCAGCTTTCCGCCCGCGTCAATCGAATCCGTGCGCAGCGCCGGAACAAACGGCTTCGTGCCGGTCCACCCTGTCGGCTCCACCGGCTGCCCGTCGTAGTGCGCGTAAAAAAGAATCGTGTGCTGCGCACCCGGCGCGTCCAGTTCGCCAAACACCACCGGGCCTCGCCCTGGCGCGGTCGGCAGCAGCTCCACCCGAAATCCCCGCGCCTCGAGCATCGACTGAATCAGCGTGGCGTTGCGCGCAATGTTCGCCGCATCCGACGCCACGTCCGGGATCGACAGCAGCTTCACAAACTCATCGACAATCTGCACCTCGTGCGCCGTGCGATACGCACGCACCTCCGCTACGACATTTTTTGCCCCGGAGTTCTCCTGCGTCATCGCAGGCTTTTCGTCTCCTTGCCTCTTTGCTTCTTTGTCTCCTTGCTTCGCTGCTGCCACGGCTGTCGCCGCCGCGCACAAACCCACGCACACCCACGCCCCCACCATCCGCCTCATTTTGCTCACCTCGATAAACTCACCTGTTGCCCAGCGAGATGTTACCCCGCTTTCATTCTGCCCGCAGCGCAATCATCCGCCGCACTCGGAGGATCGGCTATTTCCGAAAGGTCAGATCGAGGACTTCGAGGACGGGCGGAAGCGCATCTTCAAAAATGAGGCGCCTCTCTGGCTCAATTTGATTTTTCCGTGTCCCGTAGAGGCATACCCACCACATCAGCAGCATGAGCGCGATTCCCGTCGCAGAGCGGAGCGGATCCACAAAAGCATGGCGTTCGAGCGCGGGAACTGCCGCAGAGAATCCAAACAATCCGAGGACATCGAGGATCACCGCAACGCTGGTCGTCTGTTTGAAAGGCGGCGCGGTGCACGTGAAAGGAATCTTTCTGAAGCCGAGAAGAAGAGTTTCGATCAGCAAGCCTGCCATCGCCGCCAGCAGCAGCGTATGAACGATCGCAATTTCCCAGCCCCAGAAATGCGCGTATAAGACGAGAGAGACCGCCAGCAACGGAACTTCAAACGCGATCATCACCCGCCGGGCCAAAGCGGCGCATTCCCGCGTGCCGGGATCGACACCGAGACGGAACGTCCAATTCGCGCGAAGCGGCCCGGGAATTTCAAATGCCACGCGCAAGCCGAACATCAGGAAATAAGTAAGGATCAAGGGCAGGCCGAGAACGACGGCAGAAGGCACGTGGGACGATGCCGCGGTTTTCGAACCGGCCAGCAGCAGATCGTTCGACGCGATCATCACGCCGACGGCCGTGAACCCGATCCACGTCAGCGCGTGCGTCTCGCTGCGAAAAAGTGTTTTGATCACGAAGCGGAAACCGCCGCGCTGGACCGGGCCGCGCAGCAGAACTCCATCGAGCGCTCGCAGAACATGAGCAGCGACCGCGCCCCCTCCCGCCGGAAGAATGACCATCGTCTCGGCGCTGCGAAGGAAGCAGCGACGGTAGCTGAGCGCATAGGCTCCCGTGGCAATCACCAAAACCGCGACGGTGCCAAGGACCGCCGCTAGGCTCAGCGCAGGAAACGGCGCATTGTCGATCCCGCGGAGCCACTGGCACAGCGCCGCAAACCACACCGGCGGAGGAAAATTCGTCCACGCTACGGCGGAATGAATCGTCTCGATCTTGCCGCCCTCCGAAAAGGAGGTCATCAGGAGCGCAACGAAGAGGATCAGCAGCGTGGTGCGTACATAGACTGAACATTTGCGAAAAACGCGATACGGCAGAGAAGCCATCAAGATGCCCAGAATCGCTAGAACGGCGACGAAGCCAAAGACCGCCGCCAGCATCATGGCGACAGCGTGCGTGAAGAAAAAAACGACGATGTAGCCGATCGTGGGCGCGGTCCAGCACGCTATCAACGGAAATAAGATCGCAGATCCGGCGTTCACGTCGACCGCAACGATCACCACCAGAATGACCAACGCGAGCAAATTAGCCACCAGAATCCGGCCGCCAAGGATCGGCAAATGCGCGAGGTTGGCGTGGTCGCGGCGATCCGGCAGCAGGCTGTCCCACTTCCACACGGCAACGGCGCCCGCAATCGTCATCGAGAGGACCGCAAAGAAATACTCATCCGGAAAGGAAGCAACGTACGCATTGAAGTGCGCCTCGTTTCGCAAGAAGTGAAACACCGTGCCGTACTTTACGGCCAGGGCCACAGCAGCGAAGGTGCCCGGCGTGGAAAAGATCGCGAGAACGGCGCCGATGCCCATCTCGACGTCGCAGCTCGTGCCGTCGCCTCCGTAAAAAACGCGATCCGCGCAGTGCCGCACCAGACGGTAGAACCCATTCTCGTTCAGTGACTCCCAGCGCGACCTCTGCGGTTCTTCGAGGGTTAAGATCATGCCGCGCTCATGACCGAGGCGATGTCCCGCGCGGTCTGAGCCGAATCGCCGCCTTCGACCAGATGCGCGAACGCGTGCTCCAGCGAAGCCTGGCCGGCGGTTTTCATCAGCTCGGAGGGTGGGCCGTAGGCGATGGCGCGCCCCTTTTGCAGCACGATGACTGTGCCGCAGACTTTTTCGACCACCTCGAGCACGTGCGAGCAATAGAGGATGGCTTTGCCCTGCTCGCCGAGCTTCTTGATTAGATTTTTTACGACCATCGCGGAGGTGACGTCCAGGCCCGAAAGCGGCTCATCCAGGATGAGCAGCGCCGGATCGTGCAGCAGCGCCGCAATCAGCAGGACGCGCTGCCGCATGCCCTTCGAATACGAGCCGATCGCGGAATGGCGATGCGCCGACAGCGAAAATAAATCCAGCATCGCGTCGATTTTTCTTTCCAGGCTCTGGCGCGGCAGGCTGCGCAGCGTCCCCACCAGCTCCAGATATTCCCGCCCGGAAAGAAACGGATAAAGGTCCGCTTCTTCGGGAACATAGCCGAGCCGCTCGCGGTAATGCACAAGATCCTGCTCAATCCGCGCGCCGCGCGACACCACCTGTCCGTGCGTCGGTTCCAGCAGGCCCGTGAGCATCTTGACCGTGGTGCTTTTGCCCGAGCCGTTGGGGCCGACGAAACCGAGCACTTCGCCTTCTTGCAGGCAGAAGCTAAGGTCGCTCACCGCGGCCACCGTCGAGTAATAGCATTTCGTCAGGTGCCTGGCTTCGAGCGCAACCATTTTCAATCCTGTTCAATTCTGGTTTGAGGACTGATTTGCAGGCCCCCGGGCGGCCGAGGTTCCTCGCGAGGAATCGGATTTCTTTTTGTCCGCGGCGCGATAACGCGCCAGCATGGCAACGGCTTGGGCGGCCTCTCGATTGAACTCGGCTTTGTCGAGAGGATGGGCGTTCCTCGCCTCAAGAAGCTCTTGCGCGTTGAGTTGCTTCCGCTGCCAATTCGCTTCGGAATGCGCGTAACCAACGATCACCAGAGCGGTCGCCGCGGCGCCTATGGAAAACCGCCACAGGCCCGAGCGCAACATCCACTGGCGCGCCACCGAAACAAGGCCGTCGATCAAAAAGGGGGCCGCGCTTGCGCCGGAAGCTTCGTCGAAGGCGCAGAGCATTTCGTCGCCGAAGCGTTCGCGAAAGGCGCGAGGGTGCATCCAGATCAGGAAGCGGTAGAAAAAGCGCGTCATGAGATCTTCCCCGGTTCGCTGGTAGCCAGGCTCATTTTCGCCTGGCGAAGGACGCTCCCCAGGCGAGCCACTTCCGCCGCCAGAACGCGCCGGCCAAATGAGGTCAGTTGATAGTAGCGCCGGCGAGGGTCGTCGTCGGCTGCGCGGCGGGCGACTTCCCGGATCAGGCCGCGGGCGATGAGTTTTTCGATGTTGTCGTAAAGCGTCCCCGGTCCCAGCTTGTAACGGCCTTCGGACTGGCGGAACACTTCCTGCATGATGCCGTAGCCGTGGCGCTCCTCGCCCGCAACGGCCGTCAGGATGTGCAGCGCGGCGGGGGAAAGCGGAAGCAACGATGCCACCGGGTCTTTCATACTCGGATTGCGTTATATCGGATTCCGAGTGATATGTCAATGCCTTTCTTGCCCGCGCAAGAGGCGCGTTGTTGCTCCGCTTTCATTCTGCCCGCAGCGCCGCCATCGGATCCGCCTTTGCCGCGCGCCATGCCGGCAGGAACGCCGCAATCCCCGCCACAAACATCATCGCGCATCCCGCAAGCACAAACGTCAGCGGATCGCTCGTCTTCACGCCCCACAGCATTCCGCGAATCCCCTGCGCCGCGTCATATCCCGCCGCCACGCCCAGCGCCACGCCGATAAAAACCACGAGAATCGTTTCCCAAAGGATCATTCGAAACACATCGCCCGGCTGCGCGCCCAGCGCCATACGAATGCCGATCTCTCGCGTCCTCTGCGAGCTCGCATACGCCGTCACTCCATACACCCCAATCATCGCCAGGAAACCGGCAAACAAACCGAAGAGCGTCGCAATCCATCCCATCGCGCGGTTTCGCCGCACAGTGTCTTTGTGTTCATCGGCCATCAGTCGAAACTCGAACGCAACGTGCGAATCAACAGTCGCCGCTGCATCCTTCAGCCGCGCCGTGATGCCGGGCACCTTTCCGGCAAATCGTATCTCGTAACTATTGATCGGCGAGCACAGCGTGATGCATTGCGCGACGGGTCTATACACGATGGGAAGCGGTCCGTAGTTCGGTAATTGATAATCGATGTCCTTCGAAATTCCCACCACTTCGACGGAGTATTCCTGGCCCTTGTGTTGTCCCTCCTCTTCCCGTTGTCTGTACCTCAATCCGATAGGATTCGCTACTTCCGGGAAAAACACCCGCGCTGCCGTATCGCTCAAGATAGCAACTGGAAGCGACGCTTCATCGTCGCCGTCATTAAAATCCCTGCCCGCGAGCATCGGCGTGCGCCTCGTTTGGAAAAACGTGGGCGTCACAAAAATGCTGTAACCGCGAGGATGGCGGTCCGCTTGTCCCTGCTGCGATACGATGATGTCTGGCAGCGACGTGCCACCGGATGCCGCTGTCCCCGAAGCGGATATAACCCCGGGCACGGAACGAAATCGCTCCAACAACTGCTGGCCTTCGAATTCTTGACGTTGCAGGTTTTCGTTTTCTTCATTCCAGCTAACATGAGCTACTAAGACGCTTTTCGCGTCATAGCCAGGGTCTTTGGCCAGCAGCGCGTGCGCCGTTCGCACCAATAATCCCGCGCTCACCAGCAGCGCCATCGACAGTGCTACCTGCACTACAATCAATACCGCATTGCCGAGCCTGTGCCTCGCTCCCCCTGCCACCGGCGCGTTCCCGCCGCTGTGAATCGCTGAATACAGCGAAACGCGCGTCGCCCGCATCGCTGGCGCCAGCCCAAACAGGAGCGCGCACAACAAAGCCGTGCCAACCGCAAACGCTACAAGCTTTGTGTCCCACGACAGATTCAGGACCGTCGTCTCGCCCGGAAACTCAACCGCCGAAACTAGCGCTTTGCTTCCCCAATGTGCGAAAACGAGACCAACCGCACAGCCTGCGCCCGCGAGCGACACACTTTCCGTCAGCAGTTGCCGCACCAGCCGCCACCGAGTCGCTCCCAGTGCCAGCCGCGTAGCGATTTCGCCCCGCCTCTTCGTCGCTCGTGCCAGCAGCAGGTTTCCCAAATTTGCACAGGCGATAACCATAGCCACTCCGGCCATCGTCAGGAGCAGCAGGACCATATCGCTGTAGAAGTACCACTCGGAGATTCCATTCGTCACCGCACGCGCGGCTAGAGTTCCTGTGGGATAGGGCTTCCCAGTTCTGTCGTCCAAAACCGGCGGCAGCGCTTTGTACACCGCCTTGCCCAATACCTTCAATCGCGCATCGGCTTGCGCGAAAGTGACTCCTGGCTTCAACTTTCCAAGGATGTTCAGTATCCAAGAGGGACTGTCGAGTGACGGTGTTTGCCGTCCGTAAAGTCGTTGATAGTCCCGAAAAGTTCTCTCCGCCTCCAGCGGCATAAACGCTTCCGGATTTGCGCCAACCTCAACACCAAAAAAAGACTTCGGTGCCACCCCGACGATCTGAAATCCGTGCCCATCCAGCACAATCGTCTTGCCGAGCACGCGTGGCGATTCGCCGTAGTGCTCTCGCCACAACGCGTACCCAAGCACGCATACCGGCGGCGCGCCGGGCTCGTCATCCGACGCCGTCAGCGTCCTCCCCAGAGCAGCCGGAACCCCCAGCGTCGTGAAATAATCGCCGCTGACGTACAGTCCCTGCACCTTTCTCTGTTCCTGCCCCTGCGTCATACTGAAGTTGCTGTCCCATGTGTTGTAAGCCAAGACGCCCGAGAAAATGTCCTGCCGCTCCCGAAATTCTCTCCACTCCGCATAGGAGTGCCCGCTCACGCCGCCTCTGTGCACCACTTGAACCAATCGGTCCGGCTGCTGCACCGGCAACGGCTTTAGGATCAGCGCATACATCACCGAAAAAATCGCCACGGTCGTCCCGATTCCCAGCGCCAGCGACAGCACCGCCACCGCCGTCAGCCCCGCGCTGCTCCGCATCGCCCGCACGGCGTAGCGCACATCCTGCCAGATCGATTCAACCCATCGCATC
>JASHQB010000081.1 GCA_030037775.1 Candidatus Acidiferrales bacterium | reverse complement strand
CGATCGAGCGAGACAACGGCGGCAAGCATACCGGTGAATTGGCCGTTGGACATGAGCGGCACGGAGATGACCATGGCAGGACGATTGTTGCGCCCCAGAGCGAAGGCTCCGCTGACCGAAGCGCTGCCCTGAACGCTTTCCGTGAAGGCGTGTTTGAGCACGGCGTTGACAAAGGGATCTTCGTCAGCGCGAACGCTCCCCGCCGATTCGCCCTTGGCGTCCTGGCCGATAGCGGTGATGTAAAGAATGTCGGGATTCGACTCGACGACGTTCTGGAGCATGCGACTGAGGTAGGGCGCGTAGGCTGGATCGCTGACGTTCTCGATCCATCCGGTCAGGGCCAGCAACTGGCGCTGGCTCTGCAATTGGTTGGTCAGATTCGATTCGAATTGAAAGACCTCCGAGGCTAGCGAGTGGGTGATCTCAGATTGCTGGACGCGTTCGGTGTCCTGGAGCTTCTGCTCGCTGAGCGCCAGCACCTTGCGATGGTAGAGCCAGAGCGGGAAAGCGCTGGTGAGGAGCAGCGCGCCCATCACGATCCAGAGGATGCGCACACGATGCACTTTCGCCGATTTGGTAGGCGTTGCGGTCACGGTCCGGCCTGCCTAAGAATCGTATGCGAGTCCTGCACGGTGGGACAACTGGCCGAAAGTACTACCTGTTATCGGATTGGCAACGGAAGGTCCCCGTAGGGCTGGGCTCAGGCGTCCTGGCCGGATTCCGATTTTAGCCGGCGCTCCATGAGTTCGCGGAGGGCGTCTTTGGGGGAGCGCCCCTGGTGGAGGACGGCAAACATCTGTTCGGTGATGGGCATTTCGACGCCGGCCTTCTGAGCAAGGGTGCGCGCTGCGGCGGCGGTTCCCACGCCTTCGGCGACCATGCGCATGGACGCCAGGATTTCATCGAGCTTTCTGCCGCGCCCGAGTTCGACGCCGACAAAGCGGTTGCGGCTCAGGTCACCGGTGCATGTGAGCACCAGGTCGCCCAAGCCGGCGAGGCCTCCGAGGGTGTCCCGCCGCGCGCCCAGAGCGGTTCCCAAGCGTGTCATTTCGGCGAGCCCCCGAGTGATAAGCGCGGCGATGGTATTGTGGCCGAGGCCCAGTCCTTCGGCGACACCGGCAGCGATGGCGATGATGTTTTTCAGTGCGCCACCCAGCTCGACGCCGATGACGTCTTCGTTGGTGTAAAGCCGCAGCGTTGGCCCGGAGAATTCGCGCTGAATCCATTTCGCCGCTTCGCGATCGGTCGACGCCGCGACCACGGCGGTGGGGTCGCCGCGCGCGACTTCCTTTGCGAAAGACGGCCCGGAGAGCGCCACGATGCGCGGGCGGAATTTCGGGGCCATCACCTGGGTCATCACTTCGGTGACGCGCAGCAGAGTTTCGGGCTCGAGGCCTTTGGTGGCGGAAACGAAGCGCATTTCCGGACGCAGAAAAGAAACCGCGGCGCAATACATCGCGCGGGCATGCGTGGCAGGCATGGCGCCGATGACGATTTCCGCCCCGCGCAGCGCGGGCTCGAGTTCGCCGGTGACTTCGACGTGCTGCGGGACGCGGAAGCCGGGAAGGAATACGGAGTTCTCGCGCCTGCTTTGTAGAGACGCCAGAACGTCATTCTCACGGGCCCACAGAGCGATGGGCCGCGACTCCCTCGCGCGCGCGAGCACGATAGCCAGCGCTGTGCCCCACCCTCCTGCGCCGATGATGGCGATCTTCTGCATGTTTTGATGCCGTGCCTTGAAGCGAGTGCCGGGCGATGACAGCTAAAACGAGCGCTTATTCACGGCCGGTTATCTGACCTTCCGTGCCGGCGATGAGCCGCTGAATGTTCTGGCGATGCTTCAGAATAATCAGCACGCCCACGACAGCGCTGCCCACGGAAACGTCGAGCGGCGGCGCATGGTGTGGCGCGTAGAAAGCGTACACCAAGAACGGCAGTGCTGCTGCGGCCGCGATGGACGCAAGCGAGACGTATCTCCAAAACGCCAGAACGACGATCCACAGCACCACGGCGGCGGCCATCGCTTGCCACGCAATCGGCAGAAAAACTCCCAATCCGGTTGCGACACCTTTGCCTCCGCGGAATTTGAGCCAGCAGGAAAACATGTGGCCCATCACCGCCACAACCGCCGCAATCATCACCCAGCGAATGTTCGCGTGGAACCCATGCATGGCGAGCCACACCGCGAGATATCCCTTACCGGCGTCGAGCAGGAACGTGGCCAGGCCCGCCGGTTTCCCCGCCACGCGTATTACGTTGGTCGCGCCAATGTTGCCGCTGCCCGAAGAGCGGACGTCGCGCCCTTGCGACACTTTGACGATCACATAGCCGAAGGGAATCGAGCCTAGAAAATACGCAATTACCGGGATGAGCCAGAGCGATTTCACGCGCCAGAGCCTTTCATTTCACGAAGCGATAGCTCGAAACTTTGGTGTACGTTGCGCCGCCGGACTGTAGCACACTTTCATAAAGATGAAATTCCGCTGTTGTCGCGCCGCCGAACTCCTGGGATGGTAGTGAGGCGATTTTCGTGCGCAACTCCGGCAGTCCTTCGTTGGTTTTGAACCGCGCCAGGGTCAAATGCGGCTGGAAGGCGCGCGCTTCTTTCGGGATGCCCAGCGGCGCGAGACGCGCCTCGATTTCTCCCGCGAGGGCGCCGAGCTCCTTACTGGCCTCGATCCCGACGTAGAAGACGCGCGGGTGCTTCTCGCTGGGGAAAAATCCGAATTGCCGAAACGCCGTATCGATGGCTCTTTCGCCACGCACGCCGGAGAGCGCCTTTTGAATGCCCGCCACTTTTGCGTCCTCAACTTGGCCGATGAATTTCAAGGTGACGTGTATGCCCTCCGGCCGCACCCAGCGCGCGCCTCGGCAGACGGCGCTGAAACCCTCCATCGCGGTGCGCAGCGCGCGACGCGTTTCCTCGGGTATGTCCAGAGCGACGAACAGCCGCACGCGCTACCCCTTGGCTTTCGCCGCGTAAGGGAAGTAGCGCCGCACCATATCGAGCGCCGCTTGCGTGGCCTGATGGCGAATTCTGTCACGGTCTCCTGGAAATCGAAATGTGCGCTCCTTCGCGCTCTTTTCATTCACGACCGCGATGTGCACCAGTCCCACAGGCTTCTCCGGAGTGCCGCCGCCGGGCCCCGCGATTCCGGTGACCCCGACGCCAAGTGTGGCGTTGGTTTGCTGGCGGATTCCGTGGGCCATCGCGAGCGCGACTTCCGCGCTGACCGCGCCTTTGGCCTCGATCAATTCCTTGGGAACGTCGACCCATGCCGATTTCAGATCGTTGCTGTACGAAACCACGCCGCCGCGAAAATAGGACGAGCTGCCCGGCACGTTGGTCAGCCGTGCCGCGAGCATGCCTCCGGTGCAGCTTTCCGCGACGGCGATGGTGGCGCGATGCTCCTGCAGTTCGCCGGCGACGACCGTTTCGAGCGCTTCGCCCGACGTGGAAAACAGGTTTTCGCCCAGCGCCATTCGAAATCGCTCCACCAGTTCATCAAGCAGCTTGGTGGCGGCGGCTTTGTCATCGGACCAGACGCGCGGATGAAGCTGAATTTCCCCGGGCGCTGAGAGGATGGTGGTTTCGGCACCAGGATACTGCTTGTAGATGGGCGAAACGCGCTGGTCGACCTCCGACTCCGGTAATCCGGTGATGCGCAGGTCGCGAGTGTAGAGGCGCAAGTTGCCGCCACGGCGCGCGAGGCGCGGTTTCACTTCGCGCACAAACATAGCTTGCAATTCGGAAGTCGGCCCCGGCAGGAGCACGACAACTTTGCCGTTCTGTTCAATCCAAAGGCCCGGTGCGGTGCCGCGCGTGTTCTCGAGCGGCTCCGCTCCCTCGGGAACCATCGCCTGGCGCCCATTCACGTCGGGCATGGTGCGGCCGAAACTGCGGAAGCGTTCCTGAATGCCGCGCAAAATCGTTTCGTTCAGCTTGAGCTTGCGCCCGAGCAAATCCGAGACGGTTTCGCGCGTGAGGTCGTCCTGCGTCGGCCCCAGGCCTCCGGAGGAAATGACGAGTTCGACGCGTTCGAGCGCGCCTCTGAAAACCTGGCGCAAATCTTCGTCGTGATCGCCCACGACGTGTTTGCGGCGGACGCGGAATCCGCTGCGATTGAGTTCTGCGGTGAGAAAAAGGGAATTGGTGTCCAGGCGATATGGTGTGAGCAGCTCGGAACCTACGGCGATGATCTCCGCGTCCATCGAAGATGTTGTAACCGATGGCCCGCACCGCCTGCAAGGGGGACATTCCGCATGGCGCGGGAAGTGAAAGGGCTATTCTTCGCGAAGAGCAGCGAGGGCGTTGATGCGGGTCGCGCGGAGGATCGGAATCCAGGACGCGGCAATCGCCAGAGCGAAGAATCCCAGAGCGGTTGCGGCGATGGTCCAGGCATCGAGGGGCGAAATGCCGAACAGGAAGCTGCGCGTCGCGCGAATGGCGAAGAACGAAAGCGCGGCGCCGGGTATGAGTCCGGTAAGCGCGACGGAGAGACTGTGACGCGCGATGAGCGAACGCACGCTGCCGGCGGGCGCGCCGAGGGCCATGCGAATGGCGATTTCGCGGCGGCGCAGCTCGACCAGATGGGCGAGCGTGCCGTATAAGCCGAGCGCGGCCAAAAGGACGCCGACGAGCGCGAAGGTATCGAGCAGCCAGGCCACGAAGCGGCGCAGTTTGACGGAATCGAGGATGCGCGCAGGCATGGTTTCGACGTCGAAGAGCGCTACGGTGCTGTCCATGGTACGCAAGATATCGCGCACGCTGGAGGTAATATCGACGTCTCCTTTGGTGCGCACGACGATGGACATAGCCGAGCGGGCATCCTGCAAAGCCGGCACATAAATCTCGGGCCGCAACTCTTCTGCCAAGTCGCGGTTCGCAAGGCTGCCCACGACTCCTACGATCCGGTAGGGTTTGTCGTGCACGGCGTTGTTCGCCACCAGTTTTCCAATGGGATCCTCGCCCGGAAAATATTTTTGTACAAAGGTTCGGTCCACCATAGCGACCATCGGCGAGTTTGCGTTGTCGTTGTCGCTGAAGGTGCGGCCGGCAATAAGCGGAATCTTCATCGTTTCCAGATATCCGGGCAGGATGAAGTTGTACCTTGCCGCGGGGCGAATCGCGGTTTCCGGCCGGCCGGGGAAATAGAGATCAGCTGTGTAGCCACCGCTCGAAAAGGGAAGGGTCATACAGGCCGAGGCAGATTGCACGCCCGGCAACGCGGAAATGCGGCCGCTCAGATCCGCGAAGAATGAAGATGGTGTGTTTGTCGTTTGGTGTCTCTCCGGCAACTGAATCAAGCCGGTCCAAACGCGCTCGGGAGAAAATCCCGGCGAGACGTCGAGCAGCTTCGCGAAGCTGCGGCTGAGGGCCGTCGCCGTGAAGAGCAAAGCGACGGCAATGGCCAGCTGTCCCGCGACGAGGATGCGGCGCCACTGGCTGCCGCCAGCCGAGGCGCGTGGCCCGCTGGCGCGCAACGCTTGCTCGAGCGGCAAACGTGAAAATGTGGTTGCGGGGAGCACGCTGGCAAGAATTGTGGCCAGAAGGCACAGCCCGAGCGAAAAGACCAGCGTCCACGGTTCGATTGTGGTGCGGTGAGTTGGGCCGAACCGATTGCTGAGCCTCACAAGCGCCACGGCGAGCAGGATTCCCGCCGTGCAGCCAATCAGCGCCAGCAAGGTTGTTTCGGCGAGAATTTGGCGGACCAGTCGCATCGGGCCGGCGCCTAGCGCTGCGCGCACCGCCCATTCGCCTCTGCGGATGCTGGCGCGTACCAGAAGCAAGCCGGAGACATTAATACAGGCAATGAGCAGCACGCAGAAAACGGCGCCGAAGGCCAGCAGCAGCCAGCCGCGGACAGCTTTGGTTTGCTGTTCAACCATCGGCGCGCATGAAAACCGCCAGCCGGTTTTTTCCGGGTAATTGTCGGGATAGGCCACGGCGTATCCGTGGCTGATTCCCGCGAGAGCGGCGTTGGCGCGCTGCGGCGTAAGGCTGGGCGCGACGCGCGCAATCATTTGCAGCCATTTGTCTCCGCGTTGCTCTTCAGAAAGGTCGGAGGAACGAAGCGCGAGCGGCACCCACATCTGCGAGGCGGGATAGGGAAAATTGAAATCGGCGGGCATCACGCCGATGACGCGATAGGGTACGCCGTCCAGGGCAATCGACCGATCCAGTACCTTGCGGTCCGCGCCGAACGCGCTGCGCCAGAGCGCGTCGCTGAGGATCACTACTTTTGCCGGGCTGCGATCTTCCTCGGGACTGAACGTGCGGCCGAGCTGCGGAGCGATGCCGAGCATTGGAAAAAGCGTGGCAGATGCGTTGATGG
>JASHQB010000080.1 GCA_030037775.1 Candidatus Acidiferrales bacterium | reverse complement strand
GATTCTGCGCTGCGACGTGCTGGCGACAGGCGTGGTGAACGCGGCGCACGAGTTGAAAATCAAAGTGCCGGTGGTGGTGAGGATGGAAGGAACGAACGTCGAGAAAGGGAAGGAAATTTTGCAGAATTCGGGACTGAACTTCACGGTGGCGGCGGGAATGAAAGACGGCGCGGAGAAAGTGGTGGCGCTGGTGGCGGGTGCGCGATGAGCGTCCTGGTGAACGAGCAGACGCGCGTGGTGGTGCAGGGGCTTACCGGGCGTGAAGGCGGGTTCCACGCGGAGCAAATGATCGCGTATGGGACGAAAGTTGTGGCGGGCGTGACGCCGGGAAAAGGCGGGACGAAGCATCTGAACGTGCCGGTGTTCAACACGGTGGCGGAGGCGGTGCGCGAGACGGCCGCGAATGCGTCGGCGATTTTCGTGCCGCCGCCGTTTGCAGCGGACGCGGTGCTCGAGGCGATCGACGCGAAATTGCCGCTAGTCGTGTGCATCACGGAGGGAATTCCGACGCTGGATATGGTGCGCGTAGCGGCGGTGCTGAGAGCGTCGAAGACGCGGCTGATCGGGCCGAACTGTCCCGGGCTGATTTCGCCGGGGAAATGCAAAATCGGGATTATGCCGGGGCATATTCATAAGCAGGGAAATGTGGGGCTGGTGAGCCGCAGCGGGACGCTGACGTACGAGGCAGTCGACCAACTGACGCGGCTGGGAATCGGGCAATCGACATGCATCGGGATTGGCGGCGACCCGATTATCGGCACGAGCTTTCTGGACGCGATCAAGATGTTCAATGAGGATGCGGAGACGCAAGCCATTGTGATGATCGGCGAAATTGGCGGGAATGCCGAAGAAGTGGCGGCGGAGTTTATCAAGGCGCACGTGAAAAAGCCGGTGGTGGGCTTCATCGCGGGGCAGACTGCGCCTCCGGGGCGTCGCATGGGGCACGCGGGAGCAATCATCAGCGGCGGGCAGGGCACGGCGAAGACGAAATACGCGGCGATGCAGACGGCGGGGATTCATACCGTGCAGAGTCCGGCGGAGATTGGAAAAACCATGGCCGGAGTGTTGGGGAAGGCGGCGGGGAAGTAGAAGAACGAAACTCGAAAATCGAGAAACGAAAAACGAAAAAACAAAACGGAGGAGAGTAACCTTTGGCAATCGAGAGAACATTGGCGATTATCAAGCCGGATGCGGTGGGGCGGGGGTTGGCGGGCGACATTCTGAAGCATATTCATGAAGCGAAGTTCAAGATTGTGGCCATCAAGTCGCTGCGGTTGACGAAAGCCGAGGCGGAGGGATTTTACGCTGTGCATCGCGAGCGGCCGTTTTTCAAGGATTTGACGGAGTTCATGACGTCGGGGAAACTGATCGTGATGGCGCTGGAGTGTGAGAACGCGATTGCCCGATGGCGTGACACGATGGGCGCGACGGATCCGGCGAAGGCGGCGCACGGGACGATTCGAAAAACGTTCGGGACGAGCATCCAGAATAACTGCACGCATGGGTCGGATGCGGCGGAAACCGCACGGGCTGAGATCGGGTACTTTTTTTCGGGGATGGAGCTGGTTTAAAGGGCAGTTGCGAGCGATTAGTGGACGGTAGTTCAGAACAGAAGCGGTTTGCGCACAAGGCAGCGCAAAGAGGAACGTGCAACGCGTGATTCTGTGGCCGAAAGAGGCAGGGTGATTCGTAATGTTTCTTAGAAGAGTATCGGCCGCTCCGATTTTTATTCTTCTCAGCGTATCTGTTTTGATGGCACAGACACAAGGCTCGGGTGAGTTTCGTATTGTGGGTGGAAATATCCCGGTTTATCCGTCGATCGCCCGTCTGGCCGGGGTGAGTGGAACGGTGTGGCTGAATGTCGAAGTCCATAACGGCGAGGTCGCGCAGGTTTCATTCATATCAGCCAGCAGCAAAGGTGCCGAAAAATGGCTGGTCGCCAATGCGCGCAAGTGTGCAGAGTCGTGGACGTTCCCAGGCAATACGAACGGTAGCATTTCTGCGGAGTTCGTTTACACAAGCACGCTACCGGGAACCGCGGACTCTGTTAACGTCCGTTTTGTTTCGGGCAGGACGATTAAGGTTTCGCTGCAATCAGCGCGGCCGAAACCCTATGAGATTCGTGACCCAGCGCCCTTGAAGCAACAGCCTTAGTAATTGGCAAGAGGAGGTCGTGGTGCTAAGGCGTCGAGTGAGCAGTTTCGCCCGTTCAGTAATAAATGCGCGGTTGACTGTGTCAGCTGTGACGGCGCCAATGTGGGTCGCCCTAAGCGCAGGTGGCGGGCACGGTGCTTGGATCCACAAAGCACTAAATGACCTAGCGTTCGCAGGCGATGAATGAGAAGCGATTTCCCGCAATGCGTGGAGGTATTTCGGTCCGAGCAGGTTGTGAAACGCGTACAGCAAACGCAGGCTTCGATGATCAAGTCAATCGAGGACTGCTTTTCGGTATCGGAAATCGATCATTTGCGTTGCGTGGTCAGGCTTGCGATCGAGTTCCATTATTATCTGCAGATTGCATGTGACCATTCCTTCTGTTCGGAGTATGTCAGCGAATCGATACTTGCCGGCATTGAGTCGTTCATGAGCTTGACGCATGCCTATGGTGTCCTTGTCGGTGCGATGAAATCTCAGCTTGCGTGGCACGATCTGTCGTTGCGTTCATTGAAGGAGAAATTCGCAGCGTTGTTCGAGAAGTTCGACAAGGAAGACGTCTTCGAGAGAAAATGCCGATACGTTTTGGACTTGTTCAAACTACAAGTTGTGTTCACCGGTATCGCATACGACTTCGGTTCGTTGATGGAGTCTGCGAGGCGGAGCGATGAGTAAATTCTTGGCCGGCGTTCTTCTTGTGAGCGCCATGTTGGTGTGGCCGTACGCGGCATGGGGGCAGATACAGCTGACTGGGCCGACCGTGGATGGGCGGATGGTGGCGCTGCAGGAGAAGGCGCCGGATTTTCCAGCGCCGGGGTTCAGTGTTTCCGGAACGAGCTGGATTAACTCGCCGCCGCTGACGCTCGCGCAGTTGCATGGCAAAGTGGTGATGATCGATTTTTGGGAGTATACCTGCATCAACTGCATTCGGACGTTCCCGCAAAACAAAGAATGGTACGCGCGCTATCAAAAATATGGCTTTGAAATCGTCGGCGTGCACGATCCGGAATTTCAAATCGCATACGACGTGAACAACGTGCGCGCGGCCGTGAAACGGTACGAGCTGCCGTATCCGATCGTGGTGGATGACTGGTTCAAGATTTGGAAGGAGTATTCGAATCAGGACTGGCCGAGCCGGTTTTTGATCGATGCGAACGGCAACGTGCGCTACCACCTGGACGGGGAAGGCGACGATCATAATTTCGAAGTAGTGATCCGGCAATTGCTGGACGAGGCGCATCCGGGGCTGACGTTTCCCGCGGATGAGCCCCTGCCGGGGCCGGAACACATGGGTGCGCCGGAATGCGGTGGTTTGCCAACGGACGAAATGTATGTCGGGCCGTGGCAGGGCCGCGGGATTCTGGAGAATCGCGACCCGTATCATCCGGGAAGGACGACGAATTACAAGCTTCCGGACAAGGTCGATGATGGCCATGCAGTGATTTCCGGTAAATGGGAGACGGATCCCAACGGAATGATTTTTGAAGGCAAGACGCAGCAGCCGGTAGGCGACGCGTCGCGGCTTGAGATGCGCTATCACGCCACACAGGTCTATGCGGTGATGAACGTGGCCGCGGGAAAGCCGGAGCGGCTGTACATTCTGCAAGACGGGAAAGACTTGACGAGCGACGACAAGGGCGTGGACGTGAAAATCGACGAGCAGGGTCATTCTTACATCGATGTGGATAGCTCGCGCATGTACTATCTGACGGCGAATCCGCAGTTCGGGAGCCACACGTTGGATTTGATTCCCACCGAGCCGGGAATTGAGATTGATTCGTTTACCTTCGGCAATAGCTGCCAGACGAAATTTCCGCACGTGTAGACGTCCATAGAGCGTTGTCAGGTAGAATGAACGCGAGAATTTCCTATGGAGCCGGCGCGCGAACTCGGCAAAGTTCTGCTGATCCTGGGGATCGTGATCGCCGCCGTGGGCGCTTTTCTGCTGGCGGGAGCGAAGCTGCCGTTCCGGCTGGGAAGATTGCCGGGAGATATTTCGTATCACGGACGAAATACGAGTTTTTATTTTCCGATTGTGACGTGCATTGTGTTGAGCGTGGTGTTGACGCTTATTTTTTGGATTATTGGGGCGATCCGGCGGTGAGGAAGCGGGGCGCGGCTTTCCCCGGAGGCGCATGACGCAGTTTTCGTTGAATCTGATGCCTGAAAAGCACGTTTGGCGCGTGTGCGAGCTGACGCTGCGGCTGCGCGACGTGCTCGAAGCGGAATTTCCGGACGTGTGGGTGGAAGGCGAAATTTCGAATTTCCGCGCGGCGCAGTCCGGGCATTTGTATTTCACGCTGAAGGACGAAAAGGCGCAGATTCGCTGCGTTTGTTTTCGCGATCAGGTGCGCGGGCTCAGATTCCGGCCGGAAGATGGATTGAAGGTGACGGTGCGCGGCGGCGTGAGCATATACGACGCGCGGGGCGAATATCAGATTTACGTCTCGCACGTCGAGCCGGTGGGGCTGGGCGCACTGCAACTGGCCTTCGAGCAACTGAAAAAAAAGCTGGAAGCGGAAGGGCTGTTTGACGCCGAGCGCAAGAAGCCGCTGCCGGTGATGCCGCGCAGAATCGGAATCGTTTCGTCGCCGCAAGGCGCGGCGATTCGCGACATTGTGCGCGTTCTGCGGAGGCGCTTTCCGAATTTGCATGTGACGCTGTTTCCGGTGAAAGTGCAGGGCGAAGGCGCGGCAGAGGAAATCGTCCGGGCTATTCGGCATTTCAATCTCGTGGGTACCGTGGATGTGATGATCGTCGCGCGCGGCGGCGGCTCGCTCGAAGACTTGTGGGCTTTCAACGAAGAGATTGTGGTGCGAGCGATTGCTGCATCGGAGATTCCGATTGTCACGGGCATCGGGCACGAGACGGACACGACGATTGCGGATTTCGCCGCGGATTTGCGCGCGCCAACTCCTTCGGCGGCGGCGGAAATCGTGGTGCGAACGCGGGCGGAGTTCGAGAAGCATATCGGGGACTGCACACGCGAGCTGACGCAACACATGCGCTATTTTTTTTCGCAGCGGCGGCACGCGGTGCGGGATCTGACGGCGCATCGCGCTTTTCGGCGGCCGGGAGAGATTGTGCGTCGGCAACGGCAGCGCGTGGATGAGCTGAGCGCATCGTTGGCGAAAGATTTGAACCGGCGAATCGACGGCGTGCGGCAGAGGGTGAATATTTCCAGCACGCGGATGGCGTCGTTCGATTTGGCTGGGCGCGTGAAGATGCTGCGTGTGCGCGTCGATGGGCGGCGCGGTGAATTGGGCGCGGCGCTGGAGCGCGCGCTGATGCGTCAGCGGCGGCGCTATGCGCTGATGCAGGTGAGGATAGCTTCGCTGGACTTGCGAGCGCGTGTGAGCTTGTTGCGGCGCAGGCTGGAGCGGCGTTCGAGCGAATTCGCGGCGCATGCGCGGCGGTACTTGAACGGAACGCGGCGAAAATTGGAAGCGGCCACGGTGCGGCTGGAGGAGCGCAGCCCGTTTCAGTTGCTCGAGCGCGGATATGCGATTGCGTATGACGCGAGCGGACGCGTGGTGCGTTCGGCCGAACAGGTTAAGGTCGGCGACGAGATTGCGGTGCGATTGGCGCGGGGCGAGATTGGGGCGAGGGTTCAGGAGAAGAAGGGACGGAAATAGCCTGCGTTATTCGTCTGAGTCGCTGCCGGCGGCGACCTTCAATACGGCGAGGAAAGCCTCTTGCGGAATGTCGACGCGGCCCACGCGTTTCATGCGTTTTTTGCCTTCCTTCTGGCGTTCGAGGAGCTTGCGTTTGCGCGTGATGTCGCCGCCGTAGCATTTGGCGAGGACGTTTTTGCGCAGGGCGCTGATCGTTTCGCGGGCGATGACGCGGCTGCCGATGGCGGCTTGAATGGGAACTTCGAACTGCTGGCGCGGAATCAGTTTGCGGAGGCGCGAGGCAAGTTCGCGGCCGCGCTCGTAGGCCTGGTCGCGATGGCAAATCAGCGTGAGCGCGTCGACGGGCTCGCCGCCGACCAGAACGTCCAGCTTCACCAAGTCGGATTCGCGATAGCCAGCGAGGTGATAATCGAGCGAAGCGTAGCCACGCGAAACGCTTTTCAGCCGGTCGTAGAAATCGAGGACGATTTCATTGAGCGGGAGCTCGTAGGTGAGCATCACGCGCGTCGGTGAGAGATACTCGAAATTTTTCTGCACGCCGCGCTTTTCCGTGCAGAGCTGCAGAATGGCGCCGACGGAATCGTCGGAGGTAATGATCATGGCGGTGAGAATGGGCTCCTCGATGCGCGCGATTTGGGCGGGCGGAGGGAACTTCGTGGGATTATCGACTTCAATCGTTTCGTTGGCCGCGGTAGTGATGCGATAGCGGACGCTCGGCGCGGTGGTGATCAGATCGATGCCGAATTCCCGTTCGAGGCGCTCCTGAACGATTTCCATGTGCAGCAGGCCGAGAAACCCGCAGCGAAAACCGAAGCC
>JASHQB010000079.1 GCA_030037775.1 Candidatus Acidiferrales bacterium | reverse complement strand
GGGGCGTTTTTGGGCCTGCGGCGAACGATTCTCACGATTCTCGCAGGGTCGCTCCTGGGCGCGATCCTGGGATCGATTTTCATTCTCGCGTCGCGCAAAGGCTCGACCTACGAGCTGCCTTTCGGCACATTTCTGGGCGCGGCGGCATTGCTCGTGGTTTTCTTCGGGACGCCCGTGGTGACGTGGTATCAGTCGCTCTTTATGATTCGGTAGAGACTCAAATGGCAATTTTCTCCGCCTTCGCGCCGGCAACTCCGCATTTCAATCTCGAAATGGGCGTTGCGTTAGTCTTGCTGGCTCTCATCTTCGTTGTGGTGATTGGAGCGTTCGTTGTCCTCCGCCGCTCTGTCCTGGACCAGCGTCGCGCCGCAGAACAATCAAGCGAATCGTTCCGCGTGAATGCGGAGAATCCGTCCGCATTTATGACCGCTTCAATGCAAGGCGTGATTCAGCGCCTGCGCGAACAGGAGCAGGAGCTCGCGCGCTTGCATCAGATCGAAAAGGAGCGCGCCCAGGAAACCGAACGCCTCAGCGAAGCGGTTACCCGCACCATGCCCGCCGGTTTGTTGCTGGTCAGCGCGACCGGCACGATCAGCTCCGCGAATCCCGCTGCGGAAAAGGCTCTCGGCATTCGCGGCCTCCAGTACCGGCGTTACAGTGAAATTCTGGGCGCTGATTCTGTACTGACGCAGATGTTCACCGCATGCCTGCGCGACGGACAGACCTTCCAGCGCGACGAGGTTCCCCATGTCACCGCGGCCGGTGAGCTGCGCAAACTAGGCGTCACCATATCGCCGATTTACCGGGCGGTTCGCAACACGATTGTCGCTGGTCCGACCGCCCCTCCCGCACCGAAACTGACCGGCGCCCTGTGCCTGATGAGCGATTTGACCGAATTGGTCATGCTGCAAAAACAGATGCGCTGGAAGGAGAATCTGGCGGCGCTGGGCGAGATGTCCGCCGGCATTGCCCATGAATTCAAAAATGCCCTCGCGACGATCTCCGGCTATGCGCAGATGATTCATAACGAGGCGCCTACCCCCGAAGCTGGCGAATGTGCCGGAAAAATCATCGAACAGACGCGTTCTCTGACCCACGTGGTCACAGAATTCCTTCGCTTTGCGCGGCCGCTTGAGCTGGCTCAGGAAGATTTCGCGCTTGCGGGTCTAGTCGAACAGATTGCGGAAGAAGTGGGAACCGCTGTGAGAGGTGTCTCGATTCGCACCGAAGGGGACTTCGCGGAGGTTTCCGGCGACGCCGGGCTGCTCAGGCAGGCGCTGCTCAACCTGCTCAGGAACGCGGCCGAGGCTGCTTCCTCGAACGGCCATCCCGGCGAAGTCACAATAGCGGGCTATCAGGAATCGCAGGGGGGTAAGCGCTGGCAGCGCGTCAGCGTCCGGGACAACGGGCCGGGCATTGCCGCGGGCAACTTCGACAAGATCTTTGTTCCGTTCTTCACCACCAAGTCCAGCGGCACCGGGCTTGGGCTGGCGCTGGTCCAGAAAATCGCCTTGCAGCACGGCGGACGCGTCGAGGCCCGCAACCAGCAAAGCGGAGGGGCCGAATTCGACCTATGGTTACCTTTGCGGTAGCACTGTTCTGCAGGGCAATTGCGGCAGCCCCGAAAATGTATCTAAACTAATGAGAATAAAGGCCGATATTCGCCTCCAGGAGCGAGCGACCATGCGATCAACAATGTGGATGGCGGCCACGGTTTTCCTCTTCGCGACGCCGGCGATGTGTGCGGCGCAGCAGGCATCGCAGTCTACGCAAGCTCAGACCCAAAGCCAGGCACAGGCGCAGACCCAAGGCACGGCCCCTGCCAAGCCGCAGGCGACAGCAACGAATTCGACGGATTCGGTGGCTGAAGCGGCGCGCAAGGCTAAAGAGCAACAGAAGAACGCGCCGAAGCCTATCGTTTTTACGAATGAGAACTTGCCGCGGGCGAGCACGATTTCCATCGTTGGAACCGACAGGCCGCCGGAAACAGGAGCTGAGCGGCAGGCCGACGCCGCTGCGGATGCCAAGTCGGACGAACAGATGTGGAAGCAGAAGTTCGCGGACGCGCGTTACAAGCTTCAGCAGGATAGGCAAAAACTACAGATGCTGCAAAATGAGTTTAACGCGCTGGGAATGGTACGCTATTTCAACGAGGCAGACGCGGTCTCGAAACAGCAGGCCATCGCGGACCAACAGAAACAGATCAACGCGGACCAGGCCGCGATCGATGATCTGACGGAAGCGCTGCGCAAGGCAGGCGGAGACCCGTCCTGGGCGCGTTAGAATAAGGTGTCTTCGCATGAGTTTTGGATGAGGCATTGGTGAGGTGAATCGCATGCTAAAAGGAACTTGGTTCGTCGCCGTGATTGCGGTGATCATTATGCCGCGACTTTCTTCTGCCCAGCAGACGTCTCAGTCGGCGCAGACTTCGCAGTCGTCCTCCGACAAGCAGGTAGCTTCGCAATCGAAGCCGCCGGCGCAGGTCAGTCCTCAGACAACCGCCGCCAAGCCTGAATCTCTCGCCGATGCCGCGCGCAAAGCCCGCGAAGCCGAGAAGACCGCCCCAAAGGCTCCCGTGGTGTTCACGAACGACAATATTCCGACGTCCTCGACGGGCGTCTCCGTCGTGGGGCAGGCCCCTTCCACCTCGTCTGACCAATCCGCGAGTTCTCCGGCACCAGCTGGCGCGGACAACAATGACGAGGCTACCTGGCGCAAGAGATTTGCAGACGCACGTCACAAGATTGACCAGGATTCCGCCGAACTGTCCATCATGCAACGCGAAATGAGCGAGCTCAGCGTGCAGTACTATCCCAACCCGACCCAGGCGCTCATGCAGTCGGTTACCCGCGAAGATCTCATCAAGAAGCAAGCGGCCATCGATGCAAAACAGAAACAACTGGATGCAGATAAGCAGGCACTGTCAAACCTCGAAGACGAACTCCGCAAAGCGGGCGGCGATCCCGGCTGGGCCAGAGAGTAGCGCTACACGATGGAAGCAGTCCTGCTTGTCGAAGACAAGGCTGAATTGCGGGCCATGCTGCGCAAGGCTCTGGAAAAGGCCGGCTATGCCGTTGACGAAGCTCCCGACGGCGCCTCGGCCATCGAAAAAGTCCGAAGCCGCCGCTACCTCGTTGTTCTTACCGACCTGAAACTCCCAGGCGCATCGGGGCTGGATGTATTGCGCGAAGCGCGCCGCGCCGACGCCACGATTCCCGTGATCCTGATCACGGCGTACGGTTCGGTGGAGGAAGCGGTCACGGCGATGAAAGACGGCGCATTCGACTTCATCCAAAAGCCCGTCGAGCTCGAACATCTGAAACTGCTGGTTGCGCGCGCCGCGCGTCAACAGGAGCTTCTGCGCGAAAATCTGCTTCTGCGCGAGGAGTATGCGGAACGCTACGGTTTCCCGCGCATCGTCGGCGAAGACCCCTCGATGCAAGCGGCGAGCCAAATGGTCCAGCGCGTGGCGCCGACGGACTCCACGGTTCTCCTGCTGGGAGAAAGCGGCACCGGTAAAGAGCTTTTTGCCCGCGCGCTCCATCACTTGAGCAAGCGCGAAGGCAATTCGTTCGTGGCGCTCAATTGCGCCGCGATCCCAGAAGGTCTGGTCGAGAACGAGCTTTTTGGCCACGAGCGTGGCGCTTATACGGGCGCGGGCGCTCGCAAAATCGGCAAATTGGAACTGGCCCATCGCGGCACAATTTTTCTGGACGAGATTGGCGAACTTCCGCTGGCCATTCAGGCTAAGCTCTTGCGCGTTCTCGAGGAGCGCCGCTTCGAGCGCGTCGGTGGCACGCAATCCATCGACATCGATGTTCGCATCATCGTCGCGACCAACAAGAACCTCCAGTCCGCAGTGGAACAGAAAACCTTTCGCGAAGACCTTTACTTTCGCATCTCCTCGATCCCGGTCACCATTCCGCCGCTACGTGACCGCGGCGACGATGTAGCTCTTCTCGCTGAGCATTTTCTGGAACGTTTTCGCCGGGAGTTTCGCAAGCCGGCGCTGCAATTCAGCAGAGAGTCGCTTTCACGTCTCCGCGGATACCATTGGCCAGGGAATGTGCGTGAGTTACAAAATGCCGTCGAACGCGCTGCCATTCTCGCCGACGGCCAGGAAGTCGACGCGGAGGCTCTGCAATTGCCTTCCCCGCGCCCCGCGTCCAGAGACATGCCGCCGGGAATGCTGACTGAAGAATTCCTTTGGGATGGTTCGCTGGAAGACGTGGCCCAGCGGGCGGTGAATCACGTTGAGCGATTCAAAATCGACACCGCTTTGCGCGAAGCAAAGTGGAACAAATCACGCGCCGCTGAAAAGCTTGGCGTATCCTACAAGACTTTGCTTCACAAGATTCGCGCTCTCGGCCTAGAAAACTAAACGCTCACCGCACCGCCGTGTGCAGTGCAACCGCGCCAAACGTCCACCGTTCGTATTTCACGTCTTTGAATCCGGCCTGTTCCATCCAACCTTTCAGAATCTCCGGTCGCGGAAATTTTGCGACGGATCCGGGCAAGTACGAATACGCCTCGCCGCTTCCTGAAATCGCCCCGCCAATCTTCGGCAGAATCCGCACAAAATAAAATCGATACAGGGCGGCGAGCAGCCCACGCTCAGGCTCGCAGAATTCCAAAATGGCCAGTGCCCCGCCGGGGCGCAACACGCGCCGCATCTCGCGCAAACCGCCTTGGTAATTCGCCAGATTTCGAAAACCGAAAGCCACGGAAACCAAATCAAACTTCGAATCCGCAAATGGCAACGCCAGTGCGTCTCCTCCCAAAAAAGCAACCTTCCCTTGCGTCGCCGCGTTCTTTTGCCTTGCCAGCTCAAGCATGGGGAGCGCAAAATCCGCCCCCAATAGTTCAGGCGCTGCGCCGCGCGATTTGCGCGCCTCTTTCGCGAACGAAAATACCAGGTCGCCAGTGCCGCAGCACAAATCCAGCACTCGAACAGACGGATTCTGCAAGATCGCTGAAAACCGCCTGGCCACGCGTTTGCGCCACAATTTGTCGAACGAAGCGGAAAGAAAATGATTCAAAAAGTCGTAGCGCGGCGCGATGCGGCCAAACATTTCGCGCACCTGCTGGCCAGCCTCGCGCTCGTCCTTCGAGCCCGCAGGCCGCGTTCCCGGCAAAGCATCCCTCTGGGCCACGCGGTGCACAACATCGCCGCCATTTGCAGCACGGGCCATCAGTTCTCCGTGCGCGCATATCGCGCCGGCAATTCGCGCCAGACTTTCGCAACGAGCCTGTCTGGCACATTCACGCCAATCTCAGCCGCTCCGATGCTGCGGGGAAGCACCCAACCAACTCGGCCGTGGCGCGATTTCTTGTCTCCGGCAATCGCCCGCACGAGGGCTCTCGACGAAACGCGCGGCAGAGCAGGCAGCTGGCCGCATCGCGCCACGAGGGATGAAAATCGATTCGCGTCTCGCTCGGACAGTCGTTTCATCTCGACGGCGATCTGTGTTGCGCCGAGCATTCCCCAGCCGACCGCCTCGCCGTGAAGAAAGCGCTTGTACCCCGTCAGCGCTTCGAGTGCATGCCCAATCGTGTGGCCGAAGTTCAGAATCTGCCGCAGCCCGCTCTCGCGTTCGTCTTGGCTCACAATGCGCGCCTTTTGTCGCGCACATCGCTCGATAACCCATTCGAGCGAGCGCGTGTCGAGTCGCAACAGTTTCTCCATTTCATGCTCGAGGAAGCGGAAAAGCTCCGCGTCTCCGATCACTCCATACTTGATTACCTCATACAAACCTGAGCGGAACTGCCGCGCGGGCAGGGTGTGCAGCGTCGTCAGGTCAGCCACCACGATCGCCGGCTGATGAAACGCACCCACCAGGTTTTTTCCTTCAGGCAGGTCGACGCCAGTCTTCCCGCCAATGGCGCTGTCCACTTGCGCCACCAGCGTGGTCGGCACATGCACGATGCGCACGCCACGCAAATAACACGCCGCCGCAAAACCAGCCACATCGCCGACCACGCCTCCGCCCATCGCGACGAGCAAGGCGCTACGGTCCGCGCGCGCACGGGTCAGTTTGCGGCAAACTCCTTCAACCGTGGACACGCGCTTGGCGATTTCGTGGTCATCAAACAGCACCACACGCTCTCGTGGCAGGCGCAGCGCGCGCGCCGCGGCCCTGCCCCAGAATTTCCACACGCGCGGCGAAGACAGCAGAAACACTTCCCCGCATCCACGCACCTTCTCGACAATCCCGCCGAGGCGGCTCAGCGCACCGCGCTCGCACACCACGGCATAGCGTGCCGATTCCGTTTTTACCTGTATGGTCTTCACTTCGAAAACTTCGTTTCGAGCACGCCAAGGCTCGCCAGCATCACGTGGCCGACAATCGCAAGATTCTTGGCACTGATTTTGTCCATCGTATCCTGCGGCGTGTGCCAGTAGCCTTCGGCGATGTAGTCATCCAAGTCAATCAAGTCCACAGCCGGGACTTTCTTAGCCAAAAACGGGTCATGGTCGTCGGAAGCACCGGTGGATTGCGAAACGAAGACATTTCCGTAACCCAGTTTCGCGGCGGTGGACCAGATCAAATCCACCAGCCACGGCGTCGAGCTGCTCTCTCTCTTCATGGTCAGGCCTTTTTGGCCGATCATGTCCGCCAAAATTACCCCCTTCACGTCCTTCAAGTCCCCGTCCAGCTCCATTTTGGCCACGAGCTCTCGGCTGCCGTAGGTATGGTCATCATTTGTATTCCAATCGACCATGGCTTCCTCGCCATCGAGAAAGGCCATCCAAATCGCCAGTTGCGGCTTTTCGCTGCAGAGATGGCGCGCTATTTCCAGCATCAACCCGGTGGAAGAGCCGCCGTCTTCCGCGCCGACAAAATCGGGCACGGTGCGCACCGTATCGTAGTGCGTCATCAGCAGAATGATGCCCTTTCCCGTTCCTGGAACCTCGGCGACGATGTTCTGCATCGCGATCGTGCCGATGGGCGTCTGCGCGTTGAAATTGTCCTGGCTGATCTGGCAACCGTCGGCGTGCAATTCCGAATAAATATAGTTCTGTACCTGCTTGATGGCGTCCGAACCCGAAGGATGCGGACCGAAGCTCACCAGCTTTGCCGTGTCGTCATAGGCCCGCTGGCCGCCGAAACCGCCGGTCTGCTGCGCGGGCGGCGCTTTATCCTGCCCATCCAAAACCACCGCTGGCGCGTTCGCAGAAACCTTTCCTCCGCTCGCTGCGTTACCGTTGCAGCCCGCGGCACACGCCAGCACACCGATTGTCATCCACACCCGCATACCGCCGCTCATTTTCACCTGCCCTCTCAATGCGCCCCTTCACGCGCCACTTCCCGCTTCCGCTTCTTGCGGAACACCATGTAGGACACGCCCATACCCAGAAAATACAAGCCTATCATCGGCGTCATGAAAATGAGCATGGTCGTCGCATCCGGCGTCGGCGTCACGATTGCCGCCACTATGGTTATCACCAAGACTGCATACCGTAGGTTCTTCCAGAGCCATTGCGGCGTGACAATCCCGAACCACGATAGACAGAAAATCAAAATCGGAAGCTGAAAAATCAGCCCCAGCCCCATCATCACCACCAGAATCAAGTCGAAGTATTCGTTGATGCTAATCAGCGGTTGGAACGGCCCCTGGAAGCTGATCAAAAACTTCAGCACGTAGGGCAGCAAGATGAAATACCCAAACGCAATTCCACAGAGGAACAGAAACACAGAAGAGAGAATGAACGACATCACCGCCTTGCGCTCATGCTTGTAAAGCCCCGGCGCGATGAAAAGCCAAATCTGGTACAGCACCACCGGCAAGGCGATCACGATGCCCAGGTAAAATCCCAACGTGATGAGCAGATTCACGAAACCCGCCGGGCTGGTGTAAATCAGTTTGTCGGAGTAGTGCGCCTGCCGCAGCGCCTGGACCATCGGCTGAACAATGAAATCGATGACTTTCTTTGAGACGGAAAAGCCGATGACGAACCCTATGGCGATGGCCAGGGCGGAATAAATCAACCGCTTACGCAGGTCGGCGAGGTGTTCGAACAGCGACATCTTGCCGCCGTCTTCTTCCTCTCCTCTGATCGCTGGCAGTTCTGGCTGGCTAGATGCCATTTGTTGGCTTCTCGGACGCTCTTTCGGAGAATCCCGGTTCGGCCGCGGGTGGTTCGCTCGCGTTCGCAACCTCTGCCGGGGGTTCGGCGGAAGCTGTAGCGGGCGGCAAAATGGAGTCTGGCTGTGCCTGCGTCGTCTGCCGCAGCCTGGCCTCGTTTACGCGCGTCTCGCGCTCCAGCTCGCGCATGTGCTCTTCAAATCCGGCCCTCAAATCGCCCGTGGCCCTCTTGAACTCGGCCATCACCTTGCCAAAGCTCCGCGCCAGCTCCGGCAGCTTTTCCGGGCCAAACACAATCAAAGCAACCAGAAAAATAATTATAAGATGGGGCACGCTCAACATTTTTTCGCGCGCAATCGCCTGCTTTTGCATCATAGAAGAGGCAGCGGAGCGTGTCAAACCGCCCGCGAATCTATGCTATACTGCTTATGATTGTTGGAGAAACGCGGCCCGGCGGCGCCCGATAAATGACGGTCATCAACCAACGCAACGAGGAGCCAATGGAACCTTCCAAGCGCGGGGCCTTCCTTCTCACCGTTATCCTGGTCATCGCCGCGATCATGGGCGGGCTCTATGGACCTTCTCTGAAGGCAACCGCGGCGGGCGCTACAGACCTGCAGGACTCGGTAAAATCCTTCGCCCGCGTTCTTTCTATCGTGCAGCAGAACTACGCGGAGCCAATTGATACAGATACCGTTGTCTACGACGGCGCGATTCCCGGCATGCTGCATGTCCTCGACCCGCACTCGAATTTCTTCGACCCGAAAGAATGGGCCCTTCAGATGGAGGAGCAGCGCGGCAATTATTATGGCGTTGGGATGACCATCGTCCCCATCGAAGATAGGGTTGAAGTTGTCTCCCCATTCCCGGGCGCTCCCGCAGACCGGGCGGGGATTAAGCCCGGCGATGTAATCGTCAAGGTTGACGCCAAGGACGCCTCTACCCTTTCTTCGGTTCAGATCGCCGACCTGTTGAAGGGCCCCCGAGGCACCGTCGTATCGATAACGCTAAGCCGCGAGGGCACGCCCAAGCCCATCACCGTAAGCGTGATGCGCGACGAGATTCCTCAGTCGGCAGTTCAATATTCGGGCGTCCTCAAGCCGGGAATCGGCTATGTGCGCGTCACGGGATTCACTTCGGAGAATACCGATAGCGATCTGGCCGCGGCGCTGAAGAAGATGGATTTTTCTCATCTCGACGGCTTGATTCTCGATCTTCGCGGGAATCCGGGCGGTTTGCTGATGCAAGCGATCGGCATGGCAGACATGTTCCTCGCAAAAGATCAACTGGTTGTTTCACACAAAGGCCGCGAATCTCCCGAGCGCCGCTATTACGCCCTCAAGGGCAATGGTGGGAACGATATACCGATCGTCGTCCTGATCAACGGTGGCAGCGCCTCCGCCTCTGAAATCGTGGCTGGCGCCCTTCAAGATCATGACCGCGCGCTCATTGCCGGTGAGCGCAGCTTTGGGAAAGGCCTAGTGCAAACACAGTGCCCGACGGATGACGGCACGGAATTGCTTCTGACCACCGCGCGCTACTACACGCCGAGCGGCCGCCTTATTCAGCGTGATTACAAAAATGTTTCCGTTTATGATTATGAGTACAACCGCCAGCCCAACAAAGAGCCTGAGGTCAAGCTAACCGATAGCGGCCGGAAGGTCTACGGGGGCGGCGGCATCACCCCCGATGTTCCAGATCCGGCGCCGAAATACAATCCGTTCCAAACTCTTCTTCTCGAACGCGACGTGTTTTATCCCGTCGACGTTGGCGTGGGCGACTTCACCCGCTACTTCATGGGCACGCATCCGAAGGTTACGGAAGACTTCACCGTTGATGACGCCGTGATGCAGCAATTCCTCGCCTTCCTCGGGCACGACGATATCAAATACACGCCGGACGAAATTCGCGACAATTCGGATTGGATCAAGGAACACATCCAGCGCGAGGCGTTTACCTATGCTCTGGGACTTCCCGCCGGCTACAAAGTCGCTGTCGACAGCGATACGCAGGTAATCAAGGCGGAGGATCTCATCCCGCAAGCCCGGGCTCTCTACGACAACGCAAAGAAGATCGTCGCCGAGCGCCAAGCCGCCGAGGAAACACCTCAACCGTAAGTTCGTGAATCTTGCTTTGCGCGTTACTGGCCTGGCTGGATTGTTTCACCCTTCATCAGCACACGCTCAAAGAAGTCCGCGGTCGCGGTGTACGCTTTAATCCACGTCTTCCACATCAGGAAGCCGTGGATCTCGTCCGGAAATACTATCTGCTCAAACGGTACGTGGTCGGCACGCAGCCGCTGCACTAAATCCACCATCTGATCAAAGGGCACGTTGCGATCATCATCGCCCTGGATTAGCAGTACCGGCGATTTCCACGTGTCTATCGATGCGTTTGGTGACGAACTGAACGCCAGTTTCACGGCTTGCGCCAGGTCGGGCGCGCCCTGAGCCTGCCCGCCTTCATAACTGGTCCATCGAGAAAGAAACACGGACCAATCGTGCACCCCGTGCATGTCCACGCCGGCCTTGAAAATATCTGAGTTTCGTGCCAAGGCCATCGCCGTCAGGAAACCTCCGTACGAACCGCCCCAGAGTCCGATTTTGCCCGGATCGACGTACGATAGCCCTTGAAGATACTTTCCGGCCGCAACGATGTCGTTGTACTCCGACGCACCGCGCCAGCCGCCGTCCGCCGGCTCTCGAAACGCACGTCCGTACATGATGCCGGTTCGGTAGTTCACGGAGAGGACCACGAATCCTTTGCTGACCAGATACTGGTTCTCCGCGTACCCATAGTGGTAGTAGTCCATGTAATTGAACCCAAGCAGCATCTGCCGTATCGGCCCACCATGCATATAAACCAGTGCCGGCGCTTGCCCGGTCACTCCGCGCGGCACGAAAAGCTGCCCGTGAATCTCCAGCCCGTCTGCACTCTTGAAAATCACTTGCTTCGGCGTCACCAATTGGTTTGACGGAAAATCGCTGGGCAATTCCTCTCGCGCAATCATTTCGCGGCGGCCATCGCCGATTCGATAAGGCATCGCAGGCGAGGTCGCACTCGATCCCAGGCACAGCAGATACTTTCCATCGCCTGTCTCCACCGGCATCCATTCGATGGTATCGCCTTTGGTCACTGCCTCCGGCGTGCCGCCGTCAACACTGACTCGCCAAAGGTGCATCCGATCCACGTCATTCTGGTTCGACTCGTAATAAAGTGTCTTGCCATCGAAACTCAACGTGACACCCTTGGTGTCAAAATCTCCCGGCGTCAGCGGCGTCGCGTCTCCGCCATCTGCCGAGATGGAATAGAGATGGTTGCGGCCGTCTTTCTCGGAAGAAAACGTGATTCGGTTGCCTGCCGTGTAATGAAATGAGTCGTTCTCCGTCAGCCGCGGTATCGAATCGTCCAGCGTATCGCCGCTGCGCCAGACTTGATGCGCTTCCCCGGTCGCTGAGTCGCCCACCCAAATCGACCAGGGCTGCGCCCTCAGCGGAATCAGCGGCAATCCCCGCTCCGAGCCATTCGTCTTCACGTACGCAATGCTCTTCCCGTCCGGAGACCATCGCGGGATGCCGTCACGGTCGACGCTCGGATGCAAATAGCGGATTGAACTCTTCCCAAAATCATAGATGGCGATCAGACTGTGATCCCCGCGACTGCTCGTGAACGCCATTTCTTTTCCATCAGGAGACCATTGCGGCTCGGAATTGTCTCCGCGCACGTAACAGAGCTGGTGCGCCTGCCCCGCTCCGGAAATCGGCGCAACCCACAACGCATCGCGCGCAGCCCACACCGCGTACTGCCCATCGGGCGAAATCTCGATGTCCTCACAGCCTTCTTCTCCGCAATCCAGCGTGCCCAACAATCGCGGTTGCCCGCTGGCGACGTCCACCGCCCACACCTGCTGGTCGGGTTTTTGCACGTCGCTCGTCGGATCCGCCACTTCGCCCACCGAATTCGTCTCGCTCCCGCGCGCGTAAACCACCGTCTTTCCATCCGGGGTCAGACGAACGCTTGCGATCGCCTGCCCATCATCTTCGGAGTAATGCGTCACCTGGCGCGCGACAAAGTCGGGCGCATCGGCAATCCAGATGTTTCGCACCCCCTTGATATCGAAGTCCCACGCCACGCGATCGCTTCCGCTGGACGCGGTGAGCCCATCCGGAAACGCGAAACTTAAGACCTGCTCGAGCGTGAAGCCGCCCGGCGCGGCGTGAACCGCGCTCACCATCGTGAACAACAACGCGGCCACCGCGATGAGCCTAACTTGCGGTCTGTTATTGTATTGCCCACCCATGAAACACCTCTGCTTAAGAATTCGCGCGTGCATAATACGCCCGCATCTATGTAAAGGAAAGAGGGTGTTTGCTATTTCAAATTCACGACTGAATAGTTTCGCCGATGGTTTTTGACTCTGCTGTGGTTTGATACTTAAGTCGTGAAAAGATCCCCTGCGAGGTATTTCAGGCCTGTGTCGACGGCCACGGTCACCACGGCCTGGCCAGGCTTGAATTCCAGAGCTAGCTTTACAGCCGCGGCGACGTTCAGGCCCGAAGAAGTGCCCGCGAAGACTCCCTCGTCTCTTGCCAGGCGCCGGGCCATTTCGCGCGCTTCCGATTCTTCGATGGCGCGCGCCTCGTCGTAATCTTCGCGTTTCAAATGGGGAGGCACGAAGCCCGGTGCTATGCCGTCCACGCGATGCGGCCCGTTCTTGCCCGTAGTCAGGACCGGGCACGACGCAGGCTCAAGCGCAACGATACGTGCCCGGCTGCCCCCGGCCTTCAACGCGCGAGAAACGCCCATCAACATCCCTCCCGTGCCAACTGCGCCGCAGAACGCAGCGATTTTGCCGACTTGCTCGAGCAATTCCCTGCCAATGCCTTTGTAACCTTCGATTGCATCGGAATTGTGGAATTGATCGGTCCAAAAGACGCCCGGTTCGTGCGACAGCTGTTCCGCCTTCGCGATCATCGTGCGAAACAACTCAGGAGTAAGCGTTCCATCCGGGCTGTGAACGATT
>JASHQB010000078.1 GCA_030037775.1 Candidatus Acidiferrales bacterium | reverse complement strand
TTTATCGTTTGGATGTGGTTGTGAAGGACATCAACAGCAGCAACCTGGGCGTTATCAACACAGCGTTGCGCGTGCCGCGCTTTGAGGACGACCAGCTGGGCACGAGCACGCTGATTCTGGCAGACGAGATTCACAAGGTTTCGTCGGCCGATATAGGGCAGGGCGAATTTGTTCTTGGAGACCTGAAAGTTCGTCCGAAGATGGACGCGACTTTCGAGCAGGGAGCGCAGATGGGGATTTTCCTGCAGGTGTACAACCTGAAGGTGGATCCTAAGACGCACCAGGGCAACGCCACGATTCAATACCAAGTGCTGCGAGTGGACGATCCGACTCCCGTGGCGAAATTTACGGAAAATTCACAGCAATACAGCCAGCACGGCGAAGAAATCTGGATTGAAAAGGCGTTGGATCTCAAGTCCATGCCTCCGGGACACTATAAGCTCCAAATCCAGATTACCGACAACGGCGACAAGCAAGTGGTTACCCCGACGGCTGATTTTACGGTTCAGGCTCCCACGGCGACTGTGGCTTCTTCGAAATGACGGGGGAGGTAACAGCAAGGTGAGCTCTCGAGCGATTCGCATTCTCATTTCCCTTCTGGGGCTATCGGTGATTGCTGTTTCGCCGTTGGCGGCGGAATCGCGCATGGGCCGGATTTCCGGCGTAGTGTTAGATGAGAGTGGCGTGCCGCAAATGGGCGCCACGGTTGTGATTGCCAGCGATTCGCTGCTGGCTCCTGCGGCAGCGCAATTGCTGACGAACGAACATGGCCGGTTTGTCTCGGCCGCGTTGCCAGCGGGTGCATACACTGTGCGCGTGACTCTGGTTGGGTTTTTGCCCACGCTTCGGCCGGACGTCGAGGTGAACAGCCACCAAACCACCGATGTTCAAATTGAAATGGGCTCGATTTTCACCGGCCTGGCTGACCTGCATCGCCACGCGAACCAGCATGCCGCCGACGGAGAGTGGAGTTGGGTGCTTCGCGCGGCGGCAGCTACACGCCCGATTTTGCGCTGGCAAGATGACGCCGGCTCTGACAGCAGTTCTGTGGCGGCCTCCAACTCCGGTGCGACCTCTGAAACGCAGCTCCCCAACAACCAGGCGCGGAGCGAAATTGACGTTAGCTCCGGAGCGCGTCCTGGAGCGGCCACTAGTTTTTCCGATTCGCCCGCAACGGCAATCGCTTACGAAGACAACGTCGGCGCAGTTGGCCGGCTGCTGCTCGTGGGACAGGTCAGCTACGAGAGCGAAAGCCCGAATGGCGGCTTTGCTGCGATTTGGCTGCCGACAGGAAACAGCAAAGACGGGCCGGTGACGAGCGCCGTCGTCCGCCAGTCGCGCCTGGGCATTGACGGACCACTTTTCCGGGGGGTGCGTTTGGATCAGCAAGGCGTGCTGGCCCTCGATGACAACGTCACCATCCGTTACGGCGGGGAGTATCTTCTGACAGGCCTGAACACGGCGACCACGAGCGGGGTTCGCCCGCGCGCGGAATTAGCGGTGCAACTGACGCCGGGCTGGCAGGCTTCTTTACTTCTGGCTTCCCGGCCCTGGCCGGAGCAGAGCCCTGAAGCAACCGCACCACTCCAATCAGCGGTGGATTCGCTGGACGAGTTTCCCACGATGCTCTTCCGCAACGACCGGCCCGTTCTTGAAAGCGGCTGGCATGAGGAATTGGCCATCGAGCACCTGGTTCAAGACAAAGGCCGCGTCATGCTGGCCGCCTTCCATGACCGTTCCAGCGATATGGCGGTTTATGGGGAGGGCGGCGCAGTAGCCAACAATCCCGAATTCCTGCAGGACTTTCTCTCGAATGGTTTCGCGTACGATTCGGGGAACGCGGATTCTTTTGGAATGCGTGCCGCCTATCAAGAAAAGATATCGGATGACCTTTCTGCGACGGTGGTTTATGCGTGGGCGGGAGCGCTGGTGCCTTTGACTCAAGACGCGCCGGACGCCGATCTGCGTGATGTGCTGGCGATGCGCCAGCGGCAAAGCGTTGCCACTTCGGTTTCCTCCCAATTGCCGTGGGTGAAAACGCAAGTAACGGCGGGATACAAGTGGCTCAATGGCACGGCGGTTTCGCGCCAGGATGAGTTTGGGGAGGCGTTTTTTGGCGTGGATCCCTATTTCAATCTGGTGGTTCATCAGCCGATCCCGTGCCTGCACCATATGCAGGCAGTAGCGGATTTCGGCAATCTGTTAGCGCAGGGGTACGTTCCGCTAACTACGAGAGACGGCCATGTGGTCTTAGTCTCGGCGTATCGAACGTTCCGGGGTGGAATAAGCGTCCAGTTCTAACAGTATTTGGTAGGGTGGTCTATACTGAAATTGGAATCAGCCTTCCGAAATACGGAAGTTGCGCTCCCTGGGATATTGAGTATCATCTAACCAGAAGATATTGAGTAGTTTATGTTAGAGCCAGCCTCCATCTTCTGGAAAGCAACGTGCAGCGAAATAGGGCGAATCAGTGTGAGTAGTGACCGGATAACACCGGAACCATCTAGATGAACGATAGCCTGCGAACTCGTCTGACGGCTGTCCTACTGGCGGTTTTGACGCTGGTTGCGGTGGTATTTGGAGTGCTCAACTTCCGGCAGCGATCGCAATTTGCGCTGCCGGATGACGGCGTCACCTGGCTCGACACCGGCGCAGGCGTGCGAGCGTGGCACATTCAGGTGAGTTCACCCGCGGCAAACGCCGGAGTGAAGATGGGCGACGTGGTGACTGCGATCGCCGGCGTTCCTGTTTCGCGGGCAACACAAGTCACACAGCAACTGTGGCGGGCCGGGGTTTGGTCACGCGTGTCGTACCAGTTGGAGCGGGATGGCGTGCCGTTCCAAGCAAACATCGTGACGGCGCCTGCGGCGAGACCCAATCTGATTTGGAACTGCTTCGGCATCGTCTCGCTGCTGTATCTTTTCATTGGCGCATTCATTTTTGCCCGCCGCTGGACCGCACCTCGAGCCATTCATTTTTATCTCTTCTGCCTCGTGTCGATCATTTTTTACGCGTTCCACTACAGTGGGAAGCTGAACTCGTTCGAC
>JASHQB010000077.1 GCA_030037775.1 Candidatus Acidiferrales bacterium | reverse complement strand
CTTCACGCCCGCGCCACGCTTATATGCTGATTCTACCAGATCGCCCACTTGCCCCGCGATGTTCGCGAGCGCCGCCGTCGCCAGCCACGCTGCCAAATCGCCGTTTTGCCATCGCGCGAAACAGTATCCCGCGATCAGCGAACCGAGCACGTTTCCGATTGCGCCTTCCCATGTCTTCTTTGGCGAAAGAGCCGGCGCCATTTTCAATCGCCCTATCGATTTGCCTATGAAATACGCACCGGTGTCTCCCGCCCAAACGGTCGAAAGCGCAAACAGCAACAGCGCCGGCCCTTCCGGTGGGTGCCCGTCCATTCGCACCAAGTAGCTGAATGGCCATGCCACGAAGATGAGCGCCGCGGAGCTGGCCGCGATCGCCGGCAGCACGTCGGCAATCGCAGCCCGGCTCGCCACTCCGATGAGTGCCGCTCCGAATAGAAAAACGAGGAAGACCGCGTCATTCGACAAGTAATTCCCCATATTCAAATTTGTGATGATTTCCGTCCCGGAGCCGAGCACATGCACCTCGGCGCTTCCCGCCAGCCATTGCGTATAGAAAAGAGCCGCCGCGCAAAGCATTGTCCACACGCGAAAGGCGCGCAGGCCCATCTGCGCCGCCAGCTTGAAAAATTCAATCATCGCCAGCAGCGCGACCACCGCCGCCGCAATAGCCACTAGCCACGAAGGCCCCAAATAGACCAGGGCCACCACCGCCGGTATGAGAATTGCCCCTGTTACGATGCGCTTGACCAATCAGTCCGCCGTTCGCAATTTAATCCTGCGCAGAAAAATCGAAAAGCCCCTTCCTTCTCTCTCTATGGCGCTCCGTTCCCCGGCTCCCGCCCGTGCCCCAGTCCTCCATAACGCCGTTCCCGCTGCTGAAAATTCAGCAGCGCCTCCAACAGCCGCTCGCGAGAAAAATCCGGCCAAAGTGCATCCGTGATGTAAAGCTCCGCATAAGCGATCTGCCATAACAAAAAATTGCTCACGCGCATCTCGCCGCTGGTGCGAATCAGCAAATCCGGATCCGGCAAACCGGCTGTATACAGATGATTCGAAATCGTCTCCTCGTCGGCATGAAAGGCGGTCAGTCCATTCAGCCGCACGCGATCCAGTATGGCGTTGAACGCATCCACCAATTCGGCGCGCCCGCCATAATTCAAGGCTACCACCAGCTTCATTCCCGTATTCTGCGACGTCAGCCGCATGGCGTCCTCCATGTCTTTTCGCACCGCTTCCGGCAACTGTGCGGCGCGCCCAATCGCCAGCAGGCGAATATTGTTTTCATGAATGGAGGGCAGTTCTTTTTTCAGGTACTCGCGCAGGAGCCGCATCAGAAACGACACTTCCGCATGCGGTCGTCTCCAGTTTTCCAGAGAAAACGCGTACAGCGTAAGCGCCGGCACTCTTAGCAGCGCGCACGTTTCGATGGCCTCGCGCGCGATCTTCACCCCGGCGCGATGCCCGGCGATCCGGGGTAAATGGCGCTTTTGCGCCCAGCGCCCGTTGCCGTCCATGATGATCGCAACGTGTCGCGGCAGGCGTTTCAAATCGATTTGTTCCAGAAGCGCGGCTTCCCGGCGGCCAGCGGGTTTTATCAGGTCGATCGCTTTCACTCAGATTCGCTCGAGGACTCCTGCAAAACCTAACACAGCACCACGATGCAGGCAACCGGACAGCCTGCGCTGCTGCGTGCGGCCTCAGCCAAGGCCTGCTGCGCTGGGGTTGAAGATCGTTTCATAAGCGAGCACCAGGGTCAGCGCGATCATCGCGACGCTGATCACCCAGGCCACAATGTTGAATATCGTTCCATTCACATGCTCGCCCATCAGGTCGCGCCGGTTCACCAACAGCAAAATGAAAACCAGCACCACCGCCAGCCATATCCCGTTGCCCACTTGCGACAGAATCAGGATCTTCATGAGCGGTGCCCTCGGCAGCAGAATGATCCCGGCGCCGATCACAATTAACGCCGTGTAGAGCCCGTAGAAAATCTTGGCGTCGCGGAACTTGTGATCGAGCCCCGCCTCGAATCCCAATCCCTCGCATATCACGTGCGCCGTCGAAAGCGGCAGAATCGAAGCGGCGAACAGCGACGCGTTGAGCAACCCAAACGCAAACAGCAGGCCGGCAAACTTCCCCGCCAGGGGGACCAGGGCTTTGGCCGCTTCCGCGGCATCACTGATATGGGTCTGGCCGGAAGCATTCAGCGTGGCCGCGGTGCAAACGATGATGAAAAACACGATGACCATGCAGCTGATGCTGCCCACCAGGACGTCCATGCGCGCGTGTTTATACTGCCGCGTCCGCACGTGCTTTTCCACGTATCCAGCTTGCAGATAGAAGAATTGCCACGGCGCAATGCTCGTTCCGATCAAGGCTGTGAGCATCAGCAAATAGGCGGCATTGGCATGAAAATCGGGAACCAGCGAAGCGCGGCCGGCCTGCAGCCAATTGGGCTTGGCCAATATGGCGGAAGCAATGTACGACCCATAAAATACGCAGGCCACCAGAAATATTTTTTCCACCTGCCGGTAGGTTCCACGAATGACCAAAATCCAGACGAGGATCGCCGCGATGGGCACGGCGATATACTTGCTGATGCCGAAAATCTGCGTCGATTCCGCCACGCCGGCGAATTCCGCCACCGTATTCGCCAAGTCCACCAACAGCCCGGCAGCCATCACGAAAAAAGTGATGCGAAAACCAAATTCTTCGCGAATCAAGTCGGAAAGCCCCTTGCCCGTCACCACCCCCATCCTCGCGCACATCTCTTCACTCACGTATAGGGCCACGGCAATCGGCGCCAGGCACCACAGCATCGCGTAGCCGAACTGTGCTCCCACCGTGGTATAGGTCGCGATTCCTCCCGCGTCGTTGTCGACGTTGGAGGTAATCAGGCCGGGGCCGACGACGGCGAGGAACAGCGCCAACTGCCTGCGCCAATGCCGTCCTTGGCGGCGGAAATCGTTTCCCCGACTGCGCCAGGCTTCCCATCTCGCGTTGATACTGGTCCAGTTCATCTCATTTCAGCTTTGCGTGCATGCGATTCACAATGTCATCCACCGTAATCGAGCCAATGGGGTGCCGTTCTTCGTCCACCACCGTCAGGCTCCGCAAATTGTACTTATCGAACAGCTCAAAAATCTCCCGCTCTTCCACCTGCGACTCCACCGAAATAAACGGTTCGCTCGCCAGCGCTGCCATCCGTTGCTCCTGAGCCGCCAGCACCAGCTTCGCCGCCGATACGGTGCCGGCAAATTCGGCGTCGCGATTAATCAGCACAATGGTGTCCAGCTGCTCGAGCGCCGTGTCATGGAACCGGATGTAATCGACCACCTCCGCCTTGGTGGCTTCCGCGCCCACTTCCACCATGTCCGTGTTCATCATCCCTCCGGCGGTATGCTCCTCGAACCGCATCAATTCCCGCATTTCGGCCGCTTCGTGCTTGGGCATCTCGCGCAGCACTTCGTGCGATGTCTCGGGAGCCAACTCCGCGAGCACATCGGCGGCTTCATCCGGAGGCATCTCCTCCAGGATCTCCGCTGCTCGCTCCGGATCCATTGTCTCCACCACTTGCGGCCTCAGCCGCTTATCGAGCTCCCCAATGACTTCCGCGGCGGTCTCTTCGTCGAGCGACGCGATAATCGAGCTTCTTTCGTCGGGCGAGAGCTCCTCCATAATGTCCGCCAGATCCGCCGGGTGCATCTTCGCCAGCTTCTGGCTGGTCAGCCGCAGCTTGACCCGCCGCAGCGGATCAGGCTCAATCAGGTTCACGAATTCCCACAGGATCTGCCGCGTCGGCAACTTCTCTTGAATGCGGCGAATCATCGAGTGCGGCGCCACCCCCTGCAATAGCCGCCCGACCGCGCCGGTCAGCCCCACATCGACGCGCGCGATGCGCAGCTCCACGTTTCCGTTGGTCTTGTGCTCCACCATCTCCAGGTCGTTGACCCGCACCACCTTCCTTCCGTGGGTGTCGATGATTTGTTGGTCGAGCAGGTCCTTCCGGACCCCCAACCACGCCTCATTCTTGGCATACGGCTCCAGTTGCGTCTCGCCCACCGTCAGCCTGATGGTCCCCGGCTCCACAAACCCAATCTGGTCGTATCGCGCCACCAGCGGTTGATACTTGCCCCGGGTCAGCAAGACCCGGCTGATGCGCCCGCCCTGCTCCGCCGGCTCTAGGTAAAACTCCTTCACCCGCCCGACCAGGTTCCCCTGCGCGTCGTAGGCTTGCGAACCCAGCAATTCCGTCGCATGCAACATCCTCCACCTCCCACTGCCCCTCGCTGCCTTTCAGCCGCCGTCGGCGCACAAAAAAAGCCCGTGGCCGGACCCATCGCCGACCACGGGCGGAAATCTTTCCGCCGTTTCTAGCCTCGGTCGGCTACGGCCTCCTTGCCCTCACGCTCCCTGCCCTGCAGACCCCAAATTCCAAGCGGTTCGAGCCCCGTCCAGGCCGTCCCCACCCATCTAGACGGGCATCGCCCCCCGGGCTCCAAGTTGGAAGAACGGTCCACTTCTGTTCTCTCCATGTCCGTTTCCTTGTTAAGAGCAGTCACAAACTTTGTCAAGCGCAGAGTGCGAAATTAACGCTTTTTTTTCTCTTCAAACACCATATTCGCAACCTTCAGGCCTTTTCGAGAGCATTGTGCCTTGTACAGTTCCAAATATGACGCCGTAATATAGTCGCGCGTCGAATACCCCAGCGCTCGCGCCGCCCGGTCAATCGCCCGGCGTGGCCCTTCCAGTTCCAGAAATACCCCGATGGGCGTCTCGTCTAGATCGATGCTCAGCCCGCTCACCTCGGTTCGATATTTCGTCCGATACTTTTCATATCTGAACCACGGACGCATACCGATTCGGCTGAGGACCCCGGCGAAGCGCCGGGCATCCTCGAGTCGATACTCGATCTCTTCCCGCTCCTTGTACCGCTCCTGCGCACCACTCTGCCCTTCCACCGGCCCTTTGAACGTAAGCAGGCCTCTCCTGGCTGTGCCCTTGCGTCGGCCCTTCCCTCCCGATTGCCTGGAGCCGCCGGCATCGGCATCCTTTTCGCGGCGAATCCTGAGAATCGCCCGCAGCCTCTGAAACTGCCGGTCTTCGGTATCGAATAGGGTGTTCTCTTCATGGACCCGCGCCAGCCTCCTCGCTCCGATTCTGCTCAGGCGTGCGACGAGCTCTTCCCTGTCGGGGACGCGCAGCTTGACCTCGATTTCGCGTTTTGCGGCCATGGCTCGTCCCGCAGTATAAATGCATCCCCCCATTTGCGGCGAGAAAGCCTCGCCGTCGCGAATCCCGTTCTCGCTGTTGCCAAAGCCTGCTTGACCCGCGATAATCGTCTCCGTTTCCGCACAAATGGCTGCCGAATGACCGAACCAACCACGCCGCTGATGCAGCAATACCATTCCATCAAGCGGCAGCATCCGCACGCTCTGCTTCTCTTCCGGCTCGGCGATTTTTACGAGCTTTTCTATGAAGATGCCGTCGTCGCCTCTCGCCAGCTCCAGATCACCCTCACCTCGCGCAATCGCGAAAAGGGTCAGGCCGTCCCCATGTGCGGCGTCCCTTATCACGCCGCGGAAACCTACATCGCCCGCCTGATTCGCGCTGGCCACAAAGTCGCCATCTGCGAGCAGATGGAGGATCCATCGCGCACTAAAAAGCTCGTGCGCCGCGAAGTCATCCGAGTCCTG
>JASHQB010000004.1 GCA_030037775.1 Candidatus Acidiferrales bacterium | reverse complement strand
CCTCGGCCCATGCGTCGATGCACTCGGCCCAGCCGCGAAGGTAGCCGCGGGCGAACTCGGCGGCGAGCTTTTGCTGCTCGCGCTGGACGCGCTGCAGGTCGAAGACCTCGTGCCGCTCGCGCGTAGGCGCGCGCCAGGCCACGCCGACGCGCCATTTCAGTTCGCGAATCGCACGCGCCAGTAAGTGCAGCGGCGCAGGGAAAAAGACGCCCACGCGCCGGCGCGGCTCGTACCAGGCCAGCCGCCAGCCCGGGCGCGGCTCTGCGCCGTGCCCCAGTTCGCATTTCAGGATGCCGCGCGCCCCCATATTGGCCTCCGTGCTGCTCGCGTGTTCGCTGGTGCGTTTCAGTTTCACCCTGTTAGCGGGCGGTAGAGGTGCCGGGAGGACGACGCACTCTTGTCATTCGCGATGAATCTCCGGGCCGGCGCCGACGCGCAGTTCGGCTCGCACTTCCATTTCCCGGAGGGTTCTTCGGTCTGGCCCGTACGGAATAGGGCAGGGGCGGATGGGGCGCGATACGGATTTTTGTCTCTCAGGTTTATTCTCTCTATGCGTCACGGATGTGGAGGTGCAAGGGGTTTGATTTGCAATCACTTGCGGCGCTATCGCAGGTTCATTTGGAGCCAGCATTGGCCCTTTTGAGCCGGCCTCAAGGGCCGGAAGTGGCCCTATTGATTTCGAGGCAAAAAAGGGAGCCTGTGGAAAACTGAACTCCTTCTGTGGAAATCCCAGCTGCTGCGGGCCGAACTTCTTGGCCTTGCTGATCTGAATGACCATGCGCTTGTGCGCCGTGTGCGTGACGCGAACGTACCCGCTGCCCACCAGTCGCGCCATCCAGCGCTTCAGCGTACGCACGGCCATCCCGGTGTCCTGGCGGATCATCTGGTATGTGAGCGGAGAGCCGCCGAGCACCAGCCCCACGCCCTGGCGCTCGCGCGTTTGCCGATGGACCAGCCAGCCGAACAGCCAGACAGCCGGGCCCATACGCTGGAGGTGCCCGTCCTCCCACAGGCCGCCGCGGATCCCGCTATTGAGGTGCTTGCCGCGCAAATTCATTCGCTCCCGCGCACGCCGGCCGGCCAAAGGTGGCGAGCATCCAAACGGATGAACTCGCCTCGCCGCCTTGCGCTGGACCCGTTGATTATGTTTACTGATATGTTCAGGAAATCGTCTATTGCCTTTATAGGTACCTGTAGTATCCTTGCTGTACCCAGTCCTGTACCGGGGCCCGGAGACACACGAATGAAGACGACCAAACCGATGCTCGAATATCTGGCGACCTGCTCGAAGGTTTCGCTTGAATCCTTCGAGCTAGCGCGTCTGAACGAGCGCGCCAATCTGCGCAAGGAGATGGTGGAATTGCTCGACGAACTCATCGAGGTGGACATCCAAGCGCGGATCGCAGAATGGTTACTCACGCAGCGGCGCCTGCAGGCCGCCGCCATGCAACGGGCGCCTCGGCGTCTCCGGCGCAATCGCTCCGGCGAATCGGCGAGCCTGCCGCTTTTGCCCATGACTAACGAAGCGGGCAGGTTGGGTTTCCCTGCACTTGGTGCGAATCGCGTGACGCGCGTACTCCGCGACGCCGCGGACGACTCGCTTGCGTCCTTTCCCCACGATGCCGTTCCCGTGGCCGAAAAAACGAAGCGCATCGCCTGACGCTCCGAGAGCACACGCGAAGGCTTTCGGCTGAGGAGCACGGGGCGTGGACAAACCCGCCGACGGTCGCCGTTCAACACGACCCTCAGCGAAATAACCACAAACCTCAGTCCTTCATCGCGTGGTTCGCCCCCAGCCTGCTGGCGACGCGCCTGCATTTTTATCGTGCGTATTGCGGACTTGCGGCGATCTCTGTCGCGCATCCTTTCCTTCCAGGATCGTCGAGCCGTGACCTTGCTCTCGGACAGCCCTCCTCCCCGGCCGCTGCCCTTTCGCTGCTTTCTGGTCACGTCGCGTCGCTCGCTCTCAATTCTCGTTGTCGATTCTCGCGGTGGCTCGTTGTTCACTCTCGCCGTTCGCTGAAGCTGTTTTCTCGTTGTCGCTCTCTCCTGTGGCGACTGTGGTATCTTCGCTGATCACTCGTTCTCGCTGTTCTCTCCCATCACGCTGTGTCGACATCGCCCGTTTTCTCCTCCGATTGTCCCGACGAGACCTTGCCCTCGCTGTTCTCTCTCTTCACTCTCTCTTGTCGTGACTCTCGTTCGTGCTTGCCCTCGCTGACCTCCCTGGCTACATCTCGTGCCGCCACAATGATTGTCTCGCGGTCGCTGCCCGTCGCTCTTTCTTCAGTTTTCGGGCCCTATACACATTAGGCGAAGGTGTGCGAGGGTGTTGAGAGGAGTGGGAGCAGACTGGCACCATGGAACGGCTATAGCGGGTGGCCGGATGCCAGCGTCAACCCTCGATGGACGTTGTTTCGTTTCGGAGCTCGGCGGCCCTCCCGCTGTGGTTGCCAAAATTGCGATGTCTTGCGAAACTTGAATTTGCCGCAAAGCAGCTGACAGGCGCCGGGCGAAACGGCGAGGGTCCCGTCAAGCGAACCGGTTTTGGAGATGACTCGATGAAGCATCGCACGGAAAAAGATTCGCTGGGCGAAAAGCCGGTTCCCGCCGACGCGTATTACGGAATCCAGACGCAACGCGCGGTGGAGAATTATCCCATCAGCGGCTACCGCGCCGACCCTCAACTGATCCGCTCCATCGGCTACATCAAAAAAGCAGCGGCGCTCGCCAACGCGCAACTCCAGCTAATTCCGCAAGATACCGCCCGTGCCATCGTCAAAGCCGCCGACGAAATCATCGCCGGCAAGCTCAACGACCAATTCGTCGTCGACGTCTACCAAGCCGGCGCCGGCGTCTCCTTTCACATGAACGCCAACGAAGTGATCGCCAATCGCGCCGCGGAAATTCTCGGCGGGAAGCGCGGCGAATATTCCACGGTGCACCCGAACGACCACGTCAATTTCGGCCAATCCACCAACGACGTGTTTCCCACGTCGATGCGTCTCGCTTCCCTCTTCGCGCTCGACGATGTGCTCACTTCGTGCGCCGCGCTGGAAAATTCTTTCGCGCGCAAAGCGAAAGAATTCGACGCCATTTTGAAGTCCGGCCGCACGCACATGATGGACGCCGTGCCGGTCCGACTGGGCCAGGAATTCCGCGCTTACGCGACGGCGATGAGCCGTTCTGGGCAATGTATACATAACTCCCAAAACCTGCTCCGCGAGGTCGGCCTGGGCGGCAGCGCCGTCGGCACCGGCGTCAACACCCACCCGAAATTCCAGAAGCTGGTGGTCGCCAAGCTCAGCGAAGTCTCAGGGCAAAAACTTATCGCCACCGACGACATGCGCTACGCCATGCAGTCGAACCTGGCCATGTCCACGGCGTCTTCGTCGCTGCGCAACTTGGCGCTCGAGTCGATTCGCATCACCAACGACCTGCGCCTGCTCTCCAGCGGCCCAAACACCGGCCTGGCCGAGATTCTGCTGCCCGCCTTGCAGCCCGGCTCGTCCATCATGCCCGGCAAAGTAAACCCGGTGATGGCCGAGCTGACCGCGATGGTCGGCTTCCAGGCCGTCGGCGCCGACGTGACCACGGCGCTCGCCGTGCAAGCCGGCCAGCTCGAATTGAACGTGATGATGCCGGCGATGGCCTGGAACGTCCTGCACTCCGCGCGCATCCTGACCAACACCATGCGAGTGCTGGCAACGAAATGCGTCGACGGCATCCAGGCCAACGCGGAGCGCTGCCGCTACTACGCCAACGCGACCATCTCTATCGCCGCGGCGCTCAATCCCTATATTGGATATGCCGCCGCCGCGGAGATCGCCAAGGAGAGCGTCAAGACCGGAAAGACCGTCACGGAAATCGCCCTCGAACGCAAGCTGCTCGACCCCAAGCTGATGAAGGAGATCCTCGACCCCTACCGCATGACCGAGCCCGCCGCACCCATCGAAGAAGCGCGCAAGAAGAAAGGCAGTGGCTAGTGGCGAGTGGCTAGCAAGCAATCCCCTTCTCTCCTTCCGGCGTAGCAGTGGAAGTCGGCTTGTGCATTCCCGGCGCATCGTGGTAGCGATTTTCTAATCGGGTAAATTGCGAAAAAACGGCAGAAATACCCGATTAGAAACGCCTCCTTCCTTTTATTTTCAATGAGTTGCATCGATTTTTAATTTCCTTCGATTTACCCGATTAGAAAGCCTGGCGGGCAGGGCAGATCGGTCCAATGGCCCCTTTCGTCGACGCAGGACAGGGCGCGGATGGAGCGAATGATGGCGGAAGAGGTGATCTTGACGTGGCGCCATTCCTCGATGAAGCGTTCGAGGACGCTGCGGACGTTCTGGCGGCGTAGGACGTCGAGGCCGGCAGCGGCGGCGTGACGATAGACGACGTCGAGGTCGTGGAAGCGGAAATAGTCGGCAATGGCGCGAGCGCTGAACCAGTTGAGATATATCTGCTCGATGGCGTCGACGTCGGGATGGCGGCAGATGAGGCATTTGCGGGAGTGACGCGCGAAGAAGGGATTGGCCTCGGCGCGGGCGGCGATTTTGGCTTTGGCAGCGGCGGTGAGGCGGGTTTTCCGGGCAGCGGCGCTTGCTTGTTGCTCGGCGACTTCGGAGGAGGAGACGAACGGGGATTCGTCCTGAAGAGGCGGCTGGCCGGCGGCGATGAGCGCAGCGTTGCGGTCAGCGCGGCGCGTTGCGAGGATTTCGGCGAGAGCGGGTTCGGCGACGATTTGGACAGGCGGATTGTTGGGCATGACGGTGTATCTCCTTTAATTAGTGACGAGTGACTAGTGACAAGTGACGAGCAAGCAACGAAAACCTCCCTAAACAAAAAAAGCCACCCGAAGGTGGCGTTGCACTTCTCTTACGAATTGTGTGGCTGGCGGTCCAGCCGAAGCAAGAAGTGTATCAGAGAGTTAGATAAAAGACAAGGAAAAAGAGGGGTATGGTACTAAGAAATCCGTCCAGGCCTCTGAGCACGCCCAGATGGTTGCTTATCTGTCTTCCGGCGGCGGACTTTTTTTTGTCGTGTCGAACTCTCGCAGAAGGCCACGGATGTTTGCCAGGCCGCTGAGCACAGGATTGCCTTTGTTTCGCTCCAGGTAATAGTCATAGATTAGCCCCATGACGATAAGGAGCCCAGAGAATGAGAGATAGTAGAGATTAGCCAGTTTCGGCGCCAAGGCAGCCGCGACGAGCCCAGACCAGCCCGTAGCGTGTGTCGCAGTCATAATTGGCTCACCGCGAATTTCTACGGGCGTTGGCTTTGCTAGGGTTATGTAGAATGCCGACCAATTGGATATGTGAACTTGGTCATCTAGTTTAACGGAGTACTTGGACTCCAGTAGGCGGGTCGCTAGTATACCTAGACACTGGTTGATTTCTTTTGTCTCCTCATCTATGCCTCGCGTGAAATAGTTGAAATGACCCTTTAGACCCGCGAGCCATCGCGGCACGGACTTCCCCGGCGCTCCGAGCCTTTTGGCGATCCACCTGTCGACTCTCGGTATGAGAAATCGCTCATACACTCGCCGCCGTGCAAAGAAGGCGGATATATATGCTTCACGGAGGAACCAGCGGATCAAACTAATGAACATCATGAACCCGTTCCCGAGGGTGAAGGCGATGAACAGGATCACAGCCCATTCGATGTACTGGTTCTGGATTAACGCTTGCGGTGAAGTCACCGCGATTTTCGTTACTAACCCTGGGTTCGCGAGGGCGACAGAGATTTCAAAAAACAAGCCAGGTAAAAATGCTGCTAGGTAAGTGTAGGCCCTGGCTGGGATGACATCAGAGAGATGTACGTGAATACCAGGTTGAAGCCCGGGTGGCTGGCCGTCCATTTGTGGTAAATGTACCCGAGCGATACAGTGTGGGGCAAGTCCAAAAGCACGACAGGTCCCTCACTTCCGTCGCGCGACGTTCTCTATGTGGGCCGCTCGGTGCGGCCAGGCGCACTGGGTTCGGGATGACAGCAGGCCAACGGCGAACAGCAGATTCCTCACACGGCCAAAATGCGGCCGGTTCGGAATGACATGGGAGGGGGCGGAGCGGTCGGGGTTCAGGGTGAGAGCGTGCGGAGCGGCTGGGCGCTTGGGTGACGTGGTCCGCCACGCAGCGATTGCGTCGTGCTGGGTTCCTTTCCCCAGGCGGGATGACGGCGAAAAGCGAGGCCACAGCAGGTCCCTCACACCATCCGCAAAAGGCGCGGATGGGTTCGGGATGACATGGTCGGGGGCGGAGCGGCCGGGGTTCAGCGTGAAAGCGTGCGGAGCGGTTGGAGTTTGGGGAGACATTGGGAAGGGCGGGGCGAACCTGGGTTGGTTGGCACGGCTTGTCTTTATGATGTCATTCCGAACCGGCGGTATTCTGGCCGTGTGAGGAATCTGCTGTTTGTTTCTTGTGCTTCCCTCTTACAATCAGCGCGTGAGCCGCAATTACTACGTCTACATTCTTGCCAGCCGTTCACGAAATCTGTACACCGGAGTGACAAACAACCTGGAACGGCGGACGGCGCAGCATCGTTCCGGTTTCCTGCCCGGATTTACGAAACGCTACCGCATTTTCCGTCTGGTGCACTACGAACTATTTGGCGACATACGCATGGCGATTGCGCGGGAGAAGGAAATCAAGAAGTGGCGGCACCAAAAGAAGGTCTGGCTGATTCAACGTGACAATCCTCGTTGGGAGGACCTGAGTGCGGAGTGGTTTCCGAAGGCCGACAAAAAGGGCAAGGCAAACTAACAAGAGCTTAACAGCAGATCCCTCGCACCATCCCGGCAGAGACGAACGGCAAGACCAACAGCAGATTCCTCACACGGCCAGAAGCGGGCCGGTTCGGAATGACATGGGAGGGGGCGGAGCGATTTGGGAGTGTGCCGCAGGGGCCCAAGGACGGGCGAAATTGCGCTTAGCGGAAGGATTGGTGGATGTCGGCGACGCCGGAGGAGACGCGGCCGGCGAGCTTGTTGGGAGGCCAGGGTTCGAGGAGCTGCTCTTTGCGATAGACCATGGCGTTGATGTCGTAGGGAGCGAGCTCGAAGCCGTGTCCGTGAGTGATGGCGTCGGTGGGGCAGGCTTCGACGCAGTAGCCGCAGAAGATGCAGCGGGAATAGTCGATGTTGTAGACCTTGGCGTAACGGTCGGCGTCGGAGATGCGATTTTCGGCGGTGTTCTCGGCGGCTTCGATGTAAATGCACTGCGCGGGGCAGGCGGCGGCGCAGAGGAAGCAGGCGACGCACTTCTCGAGGCCGTGTTCGTCGCGCTGCAGGACGTGGATGCCGCGGTAGCGCGCCTGGAAATGCACGGGCTCGTGAGGGTAGTTTTCCGTGGTGGGCTTGCGGAACATGGTGACGAAAGTGACTTTGAAGCCCTTGTAGAAAATTTTGAAGGTGCGGAAGAATTCGCTGATGACGGATGCCATATGGAGACACTTTAGCAGGAGGCAGTGACGAGTGACAAGTGACAAGTGACGAGCAAAGGCGGGAGAAAAGAAAGAGGCAAGGAAGAAGCGACGCCTTCGCGCGGGTGAAGAAGCGCGAAAGGAAAACAGCACGTTATGAAACAGAATGTTTTATTAGCCGGGCGGAGCGACTTTTTTCTACTCTCCTGGCGGAGCGACGGGGGCGGGTTCGCGGGGGCCTTCGCGGCCGGCGATGGCGGCGATGATTTGGCGGCCGTGGAAGCGGCCGTTCTCGATGAAGATTTCGCCGGTGTGGAGGCCGCCGACGAGGACTCCGGCGACGTAGATGCCGGGGACGTTGGTCTCGAGAGTGTTGAGATTGACGCGGGGCTTGCGGGTTTTGGGGTCGAGCTGGATGCCGGCGCTTTCGAGAAATGTGAAGTCGGGATGATAGCCGGTCATGGCGAAGGCGTGGAAGGCGGGGAGAGTTTCGGTGCCGCCGCCGTTGTGGACGATGACTTTGCCGGGTTCGAAGCGCAGGACCTGGGTATTGAAATGCGCTGTGATTTCGCCGGCCTTGATGCGGTTTTCGATGTCGGGGCGGACCCAGTATTTGAGCGAGCGGCCGAGTTCGGCGCCACGATGGATGAGGGTGACGCGGGCGCCGCCGCGAAAAAGATCGAGGGCGGCTTCGGCGGCGGAATTTTTCGCGCCGATGACGACGACGTCTTCGTTCCAGTAAGTATGCGGGTCGGTGAAATAATGGGAAACGTGCGGGAGATCTTCGCCGAGGATGTTGAGAAAATTCGGGAGATCGTAGTAGCCGGTGGCGAGAATTAATTTTCGCGAATGATATTCGTGCGGCGCGCCGTTTTGGCTTTGCGTGAAATTCGCGTCGCGGGCGGAGACGGTGAAGGCGCCGTCGTGGCCGGAAATGCGTTCGACGAGCTGGTATTGCGCGACTTCGATGCCGTAGTGTTCGGCGGCGCGGCGATAGTATTTGAGGGCTTCGGCGCGCGTGGGCTTGCCGCCGAGAGTGGTCATGGGGAGATCGCCGATTTCCATGCGTTCGGGTGTGGTGAAGAAAACCATGTTGGTCGGATAGTGGTAGAGCGAGTTGCAGAGGCAGCCTTTGTCGATGACGAGCGGGCGGAGATTGGCGCGCTTGGCTTCGATGGCGCAGGCGAGTCCGGTGGGGCCGGCACCGATGCAGATGACGTCGTAGGAGTTGGCGTTGTGCGCGGTGGTCATTTGATTAGTGTGCGACGAGCGACGGCGTAAATTCAATCGGCAATTCGGTGGGTTGGGAAACATACGCGTGGGCTGGCGGCCAATATGACTAAAACGGAACATCCTCGTCGGAGATGGTCGGGGCGTCCTCGATCCTTAGGTCAAGTAGGATGCGAGCAGACTGATCGAGCAATTCTTCTCGGTCCATAAA
>JASHQB010000076.1 GCA_030037775.1 Candidatus Acidiferrales bacterium | reverse complement strand
GACCGTGTCGCCAACCACCGTCGCGTCGTGCAAAGCCGTCCCTTTCTGCTTCAGCTCCACTTCTACGATTTTCTTCGCGTTATCCCAGGCGCCGCCGGCGTTGGCCATGAACATGGCCTGGTAGAGCCCGAACATGGCGATGGAAATCAGATAGCCGATGAAGAAAAACGGCTCCACGAAGGCGAACGACAGCGCCGCGAAAAACACGGCAATAAAAATATTCAGCATTCCGCGCTGCGCGTACTGCGTGCAAATCTGAACCACTTTTTTGCTGTCGGTGATCGAGGCTTTCTCCACGCCTTCCAACCGGATGTTGGCCTTGATGAATTCGACCGCGCGGTACGCGCCGGTCGTCACCGCCTGGGTGGACGCGCCCGTAAACCAGTAAATCATCGCGCCGCCCACCACGATGCCCAGTAAAAATGGAGCATGCAAGAGCGAAAGCTTGTCTACGTTCGCGGTAAGCCTGTTCGTAAGGTCCATGATGATGGAAAAGATCATCGTGGTTGCTCCTACGACGGCCGTCCCGATCAGCACCGGCTTGGCTGTCGCCTTGAACGTGTTGCCGGCGCCGTCGTTGGCTTCTAGCATTTCCTTCGCGCGGTCGAAGTTCGCGCTGATTTTGAAGTCGCGCTGAAGCTCCTGTTTGATGTCTGGAATGTTTTCGATCAGCGAAAGCTCATAAATGGACTGCGCGTTGTCCGTCACCGGGCCGTAAGAATCGACTGCGATGGTCACCGGCCCCATGCCCAAGAATCCAAAGGCCACTAGGCCAAACGCGAATACCGGTGCGGCGACCATCAGGTTAGACAGGCCCATCGTGCTGATGAGGTATCCGACGGCCATCAAGATGGCCATGGTCAGGCCGAGATAGTAGGCGGAGAAGTTGCCGGCCACGAAGCCGGACAGAATATCCAGCGAAGAGCCGCCTTCCTGCGCGGACCGCACCACTTCGCGGACGTGCCGCGATTCGGTGGAAGTAAAGACCTTGACCAGTTCCGGAATGATCGCTCCGGCCAGCGTGCCGCAGGAAATGATGATCGAAAGCTTCCACCATTGGGTCGGATCGCCGCCGATATCGGGAATGATGAAATACGAAATCAGGAACGTGAGCGCGATGGAGACAAGCGACGTGATCCACACCAGGGAAGTGAGCGGAGATTCGAAGTTCATGTGATCCGCGGCGCTGTAGCGCGATTTCGCTATAGCATCGTTCACGAAATACGCCACAGCGCTGGCGACCAGCATGGCGATGCGAATCACGAAAATCCAGACCAGCATCTGCACTTGCACCACTGGATTTGTGACACCCAGCAAAATGAATGCGATCAGCGCGACGCCGGTCACGCCATAGGTTTCGAAGCCATCGGCGCTCGGTCCGACCGAATCGCCGGCGTTGTCCCCCGTGCAATCGGCAATCACGCCAGGATTGCGGGCGTCGTCTTCTTTTATTTTGAAGACGATCTTCATCAGGTCCGCGCCGATATCCGCGATCTTCGTGAAAATGCCGCCGGCAATGCGCAGCGCCGCCGCGCCCAGCGATTCGCCGATGGCGAATCCGATGAAGCACGGCCCGGAGTAATCACCGGGAACAAAGAGCAGGATGATCAGCATCATCAGCAGCTCGACGCTTACGAGCATCATGCCGATGCTCATGCCCGCACGCAGCGGAATACGGTAAATCGCGAAAGGCTTTCCCGGAAGCGCCGCGAACGCCGTGCGCGAATTCGCGAAGGTGTTTACGCGGATGCCGAACCACGCGACGCCGTAGCTGCCGCAGATTCCTATGACGCTGAAAATGAGAATGATGATGACTTGATTGGCCGCGAAATGGCGCAAAGCGCCGAAGTAGATGATGATGATGACGGCGATGAAGGACTCGAGCAGCAGCAGGAATTTCCCCTGCGCAATCAGATATGTCTTACAGGTCTCGTAAATCAATTCCGACATCTCGCGCATCGACCGGTGCACGGGAAGATTTTTCAGCCGGACGTAAATCGCCAGGCCGAAAAACAACCCGAAGATGCAAAACAAAATGCCCCAGAGTAACAGCGTGTGGCCGTTTACGCCCAGAAACTGCGTCTGCGAAAGATCCGGAACTTTCAGGCTTGCTTCGCCGCCCGATTCCGGGGCCCCCTGCGCGCGCGCTACGGCGCTCAGCAATGTCATCGCGGCGCCCGTTGCGCCCGCTTTTCTCAGTGCGGCGCTTGCCGCACCGGCAAATCGGCCTCGTAGCGACAATACGCCTGCGAGCCAGTTACCCATCAGCGATTCCTCCTGTGTGCACACTTCCGGCAGTCTCCAGGGACTGCCATTCAGATTCTCACTTCGGATGATTAAGACTCCTCATGGCGAGCCATACAGGCTCAAATGCAGATGCATTCGGAAACAACCGTTTGTAGCAGGATTCCGCAGATTCGTCAAGGAGCGCGCCCGACGGCCCAGTGAATCTAGGCTTGTTGTGCCAATGGGCTTACTTCTTTTCGCTGATTACGATGCTGGCGCGCGTTGTGGCCCAATCCATCCGCATCGAGCAGGTATCGCCGGAGTGCGCGAAGGAAATAGTGAAATCCTCGACCGGAGCGTTCAGAGTGGAAATGTCCATCGGTACGCGCGCGAAGTCAAACTGCTCGCCGGGGTAGGGAATTCCCCATACCGGGCCGCCTTTGTCATTCTTGGTCTTCGTGCTGACGACCAAAGTCCATTTATCGGCTTCAGGAATCGCGTCCAGCGTGTAGCTGCCTGCCGGCACCTCTTTGCCGCCGACAATCAGGCCTGTATCGAGCACGAACGTGGTCGCTTCATTCGCGCCGGCGCGCCACACTTGCCCATAGGGCACCAGCCCGCCGTAAATCGTGCGTCCCTTCATGCGTGGACTCGAATAGTCGACCTTCAGCATCTTGCCGTCCGGGAACGTGCACTGCGCGCTGGCTGGCGGACTCGGTCGCTGACTCTTGTCCTCTTGTGCAACTCCCGGCACTGTCAGCGCGGCCAGTCCAATCAAGAGTATGGCAAGAGACACAATGCTCTTCGTCATTTTCGATCCCTTCGCATGTTATTTTCAAATACCGTCGAATCGAAATGGAAGTATAGCCTACTTCGCTTGCGCCACAATTGAATTCGGGTAACCACGGGAATGATTGCCGAGCAGTCCATCCTGTACCAAGCAACTCTGTTACAATGCGCCGTTTGGTCACGGCAAAGACAAGCCCTGTGAAAGCGCCCAAAGTCCCCGCATGGCTCACGCATCTTGTCAGCGCCATTGGCGGCGCCGGCATCTTCGTGGTGGCCTTTCTCGATTCTTCAGTCCTTTCTTTTCCCTTCATCACGGATTTGCTGTTTATTGAACTCGTGATTCAGCACCCAGACCGGACACTTTATTACGTCGCTATGGCCGCAGGAGGTTCGCTCGCCGGATGCGTTTGGCTTTTTCTGCTGGCAAAGAAAGGCGGCGATGCCTACCGCAGACGGCATCCCAAGCAGACGCCCGGCAGGGTTCAGGCTCTGGTGAACAAGTATGCCTTCCTGAGCGTTCTCGTTCCTTCGATTCTGCCTCCACCGTTTCCATTCAAGGCGTTCGTGATTGCCGAAGGCATCACCCAGGTTCCGTTGCAGAAGTTCTTGTTCGGCGTGCTGCTGGGGCGCGGCCTGCGCTACGGCGTGGAGGGCCTGTTCGCGATCAAATACGGCAGTGCTGTAGTCGCCTTCATGATCCGCAACAGAACGATAACGATTCTCTCGCCGTTGTTGCTGTTTGCAGCCATCTATATGCTCACTGCTTGGCTGCTCAAACCGCCGCCTTCCAGCCATAAGTCCTAGCTGCTCGCGGCGCATTCCTGGCGGAACGTCTCGCGGAATACTTACCGCTCCTACTTCGTCGCGTCTCTTGCAAATTCCATCTCTTCGCTGCGCACATGTGATTCACCGTCGAGTTCGATCACGGCGAGCAGATTTCCGAGCGACTCCGAATCTTGCGCAAAACGCAAATCGCGGAGGGTGACCAGCGAGCCGTTCGGGATGCTTTGCAGCTCCGCCAGCGGGAAACGCGCGTAACGCAGAAACTGCTTGGCGAAGAGAGTGCGCTGCGCCACGTCGAGCGCGAGAGAGTTTTCGGGTTTGTAATTCGTGAGGCTTGAACTGGCGTGGAATTCATCGCTCGAGCCCATCGGAACGCTGACCTGCTCGATGGTATTTGCCGTGGCCACCACGCCACGCCACAGAAACGGCGAGGCTGAATCAGGAAACGCGCCCGCCGCGATCGCCGCTGCTCCATGATAGTCGTGCGCCATCAGCGTTTGCACGGCGCGCTGGTGCAGCAGCCCGCGCTCGCCCGTGTACAATGCCACCACCAGCAATGCGGCGACCGCGCCCTTCGACACGGTTTTCCCTTTCTTGCGCTCGCCAATCTCTTCGCTGACCAGCCGGAAAAGGGCCGGCAGCAGCAGCCCCATGAGCAGCGCGCCCAGAATCCACGGATCGATCTGCGGCAGCAGGTCCAGAGCGAACCAGCGTTCGCGAAAAGGCCAAAACAGTTGCGCGCCGTCCGCGCCCAGGCAATCGAAGAGCAGATGCACCCCGGTTCCGATGGCGCAGAGCAGCAAGACCGGCGCAAATGGCAGCGCCTGGCGCTGCCGCCCACGCCCAAGAAGCCAAAACCCCAGAGCGGCCCCGACAGTCAGCACCGCACTGCCCAGAATCGAATGCAGCGCCGCATAGTGGTAATGAAAATATGCGCTCGCGCCGCCACAGTAGCTCAGCAGGTCCAAATCCGCCGCGGTTCCAGAGACCACCAGGATGAGCATCGCGTTTGGGCAGGCGCGCCGCAGCCCGGCGCGATCCAGCGTCGCCGAGAGCAAGCCGTGTGTCACCGGATCCATGAACTGTTCCGCTACCGCCCGTCGGCGGCGACGTTTGCGGGAATCACCAAGGTCAGCGCATCCGGCACAATCGAAAACTCCACCGGAAGGGCGCTGGCTGGCTCGCCGTCGACCTGCGAGAAGATTTCAACTCCATCCATCGCCTGACAAGTGAATCGCGAACTCTTCCACACATGAATTCCTTTGACGTGGTGTAGTCGTCCCAGCCAGATCGCCGGCAGGCACATCAACACACGAGCGCGGCTTCTTCCACTGTACGCCACAATCTCGAACTGATCGTCGAACAAGCTCGCGCCCGTGGTGATCCGAAACGGTCCGCCGTAATACTTCGTCCGGCCCACGACGATCAGGCTTGCGATCAGCCGTTTTTCCGGCGAGTCCACGTGAAAAAAGGGGAAAGGGTACGTAAAAAACTGGCGCAGCCCTTCCAGCCAGTACGCCAAGATGCCGATTCGCAGCTTGTGCGCAACATCGATTGCGTGGACGATGGCTCCATCGGGCCCCGCTCCACTCACGCACAGGAAGTAACGCCCGACCGCCGCCGAAGTCCCGTGCTTTTCCGGTGCGCGCCAAACCGCCCGGCCCAGCGCGATTCGCGCTAGCTTGCCCGACGCAATCAGCCGCGCCGCCGCCGGGATGTCCCACGGAATGCCCAGTTCCTTCGCGAGGATATTTGCTGTTCCCGCGGGCAGGACTGCCAGAGGCGCGTCGGTGCCCGCAATTCCGTTGACCACCTCATTGATCGTTCCATCGCCGCCGCAAACAACCACCATCTCGCATCCGTGTCGCACCGCGTCGCGCGCCAGGTCGGTCGCCGAGCCGGCTTGTGTGGTTGGCAACAGCTGCGCGTCGATTCCAGAAGCTTGCAGGATTCGTGCCGCTTCCTCAATCGCGTGCAGACGCCGCGAACGCTGGCGGCCGCTCGTCGGATTGTAAATAATCACCGCGTTGTGAATCTTCTCTGGTAATGGCCGCAAGTCCCCGCCCGCACAAAGAGGTTTCAAAGCTCGCGCATTGTATAATAATTCGCCCGGCTTCCGCCGGTCGGTTGCGTTCTGTGATCCTCAGTCGATTGAGGTCTGGATGGCTGCTAGCGCTACGTTGACCAAGGAAATCGAAAAGCTTCGCGACGAAATTCGCAAGCACGAACATCTCTATTACGTCCTCGACGCGCCACAGATTTCCGACGCGGCTTTCGACAAGCTCATGCGCAAGCTCAAAGCTATCGAGGAAGAGCATCCCGAGTTCGTCACTCCCGATTCGCCGACGCAGCGCGTGGGCGGCAAGCCACGCGGCGTTTTCCAAACCTATCGCCACGCGCGCCCGATGATGAGCCTCGATAACGCCCTTTCGTTTGAAGAGTTGGGCGAATTCGACCGGCGCGCCCGTGAGCTCACGGGACGCGAAAGAATCGAGTACGTCGCGGAGCACAAATTCGACGGCTTGAGTCTTGCCCTCATTTATGAAAGCGGTGCGCTCGTTCGCGGCGTGACGCGCGGCGACGGGCAGACCGGCGAAGACGTCACCGTCAACGTGAAGGCGATCCGCTCCATCCCGTTGCGTCTCGATCTTGCGGAGATGAAAAAACTCGGCCTGCCCGGCGATATCGAAGTGCGCGGCGAAGCCATGATGACGCGCAAGGCCTTCGAGGAGCTGAATCGCCAGCAGGACGCCACCGGCGGAAAACATTTTGCCAACGCGCGCAACGCCGCCGCCGGCGCGGTTCGCGTTCTCGATCCAACCGTCACCGCCTCGCGCAAACTCGATTTTTTCGCGTACTACTTGCTCTCCGGCGCGCGTGTTCCGCTGAAAAAGCATTCCCAATCGCTCGAAGCTTTGAAGAGCTTGCGCTTCCGCGCCAGCGACGATTTCGAAATCTGCGAAGGCATCGAGGAAGTCGAAAAGTACTGTACGAAATGGGAAGGGAAGCGCGACAAGATGCCCTACGAAATCGACGGTGTCGTAGTTAAAGTCAACGACGTCGGCCTGCAGAACGAGTTGGGCTACACGTCGAAAGCGCCCCGTTGGGCCATCGCCTTCAAGTGGGCCGCGCGCCAGGCAACCACGCTCGTCAAGGAGATCGGTTTCAACGTGGGCCGCACCGGCACACTGACCCCCGTGGCCTTTTTCGAACCGGTGCCCATTGGCGGCGTCACCGTGAGCAAATCTACGCTGCACAACATGGACGAAGTCGAGCGCCTCAATATCCACGCGGGCGACACCGTTCTCGTCGAACGCGCTGGCGACGTTATTCCTCACGTTCTCAAAGTGGTGAAGCACGGCAAGGAAGAAAAGCCTGTCATCGTGCCGGAAAAGTGCCCGGAATGCGGCACGCGCGTTCACCGCGTCGAAGGCGAAGTCGCCTATCGCTGCGTCAATGCCATGTGTCCCGCGCGCCGTAGAGAATCGCTGATTCATTTCGCCGGCCGCCACGCCATGAATATCGACGGCCTCGGCGACAAACTCGTCGATCAGCTCGTCGAGAAGGGAATCGTCAAGGATTTCGCAGATTTATATGCCCTCAAGCTCGACGATCTCGAAAACCTCGAGCGCATGGCGGAAAAATCCGCGCAGAACCTCCTCGACGAGATTGCCGCCAGCAAAAAGAACGAGCTCTCGCGTTTGATCTACGGCCTGGGAATCGGTTTCGTCGGCGAGCGTACCGCGCAATTGCTCGCCGAGCACTTCGGCTCGCTCGAGAAGATCGCCGATGCTGGCACCGAAGAATTGATGGAAGTGAACGAAATCGGGCCCAAGGTCGCCGCCAGTGTCTCTGATTTTTTCTCCGAGAAGGCCAACCGCAAACTGATCGACCGCCTGCGCGAAAAGGGCGTACGCATGAAAGAGGAACGCCGCGCGCTCACCGACCATCGTTTCGCAGGAAAATCATTCGTTTTCACCGGCACGCTCGAGCATCATTCCCGCGAAGAAGCGGGCCAGCTTGTAGTTTCACACGGCGGCAAACTGATTTCATCGGTTAGCAAGAAGACCGATTACGTCGTTGCTGGCTCTGATCCCGGCTCCAAACTCACCAAAGCCCAGTCGCTCGGCGTCACCATTCTCGACGAAGCCGCCTTCGAAAAACTCTTGGCCAAGAAATAACTGGCGAACGCCAAGTGTTCACTCCGCCGTTAGCCGTTCAGTCCCTGCCGTAAACCAGTATCTGATAAGTCCCGGGGACAGGTTCCTGCACCGGAAGCGGCGTCAATCCGCTGCCGGGCGCCTCAATGAACAGCCCGCTATCAACAGTTTTGGTGTCGCTTTGCACGACAAAAAAGTGCTGTGCGGCTGCATCGAACGCGGCAGGGCGACCAAAGACTTGCGGAACCAGTTCGGCGGGATCGAGTTGGCCCGACGAATCCTCGTGCACAACTATCAGTTCGAGTTGATAAGGCGTCGTTTGGGCATCGACCCCCACCAAGAATGCATCTCCAAAATCCGGATTAAAAGTTACGGGCACGCTCACTTTGACGCCGCCAATGGCGCTCGAACCGATAGTCTTTCGCGTCTGTAGATTCAGCAGTGTGATCGAGTTCTTGCAGCCTGTAACCAAATTTTGGCCGGAACGATCGATTCCCAGTAGGACCAGGTATGGACAAGATTCTTCTTGCCATCGTTCGCCCATAGCCAACATGCGCGTATCGAGTTCCGCAAGATCGCTCTTGAGAGGCGTAGGCGTAGGGGACATAGTTCCGGGGACTTGCAGCAACGTACCTAGACTCCTAGAAGTAAGCTCAAAATAAACATGCCCGTATGCGTCACCCACTGCGCGGAGCGGATAGCCTCGCAACTTCACCGTCCCCACCTGCTCGCCTGAAACCGCGTCAAACACTTTGCAGGTTGAGCTTGTAATGCCGGTCGCAAGAATCTTTTTTGTCGCGGAGTCATAGAGTATGGAAGAGGATTCCGCGCCGGCGTTTGCTTTCCGGACGATTGTAAGCGCTGTTAGATCCAAGACAAACAGATCGCGGCTGTCCGAATTAAGTATAAACACGCGATGGATTTCAGGCGCGAAGGCAATAGACGAAACTCCTCGAATCTTGGGGACGAGGCCAACTCTCTCACCGCTGTCGGAATTGACGATCACCAAGTCTTTGCCGTCGGAGAAAAAAAGCCTGCCGTTCTGCTGGTCAAAGCCCAATCGACCGCTCATTTTCTTCAGCGAGGGTAGAGGAATAGTCCTGATCAGATGGTACGGCTTGAGTTCCTCGAATGCGGATGTGTGCGACGTTGTCTGCGATGCTGCAGAAGAAGATTGGCCCCACGCGAGGAACCCGTTGCACGCACTAACGACCAGGAACAGTGGGACTAGATGTGTTCTCACGAGATCTGCTGATGCACGGAACACACACGTAAACCTCCGTACACGTGGCGCTATTCTACATCAGTTTTTCCCGAAAACGAGGATGTGGAACGTCCCAGGCACCATCTTGGGTCGCGTGTGCGGAGGAGCATTAGCCGGGAGCGGCTGGAATTTCGCGGTCACCAGAAAAACGTCGTGCGTCGTGGGGTCGAGCGCCATGGTGCGCGCCCCACGTTCCGTCTGCACATTATCCGCCACGCTGAACTGCGTCGGCGAATCCTCATGAATCACCGTGAGCGTCCCATCGCCATTCGAGGCGAACGCGTAGCCCGTGCCGGGGTCGAAGCGCGTCGCATCCACGCCCTGGCCAATGGGCTCGGTTGAGATCACTTTTCCAGTGTTCGCGTCCATAATCACCATCATCTTGTTGTGGCACCCAGAAAACAAAATGTGATTTTGCGCATCGATGGCCAAGCCGCTGGGGCTTTCGCCCGGTGCGAGCGGCCAGCGATTAGTGATCTTCATGGTGTTTGCATCGATCTCCACGATTTCGCTGGTGGTTTCGATGTTGGCGTAGACATGGCCCTGGCCGTCGGCGACCGGGAATTCCGGTCCGCCGCCCAGATCAATTTTGCCCAGCACTTTTCCCGTTTTCGCGTCGATGACCGTAGAAGTCTTCGAGTCGCCATTCATCGTAAACACGCGCTTCGAATACGGATCGTAAACATCGCCGTCCGCGTCATCGTCGGCAGGTGCGCTACCAATGACTTTCAGCGTCGTCAAATTGAAGATCCACACTTTCGCGGCGCGTCCGTCGGTCACAAATCCTCGGTCGAACTCCGGCGCGAGCACGACTCCGTGAATGCCTTGCATACCGCCGATGTCGCCAACCACTTTGCCGCCATCCACATTCACTACAACCACGTGCGTGCCGTGCGTGATGAACAGCTGCTTCGTGGAAGGCTCATATTTCAGATAATCCCAGCCCGTCTCGCCAGGGACAGGAATGGTCTTGATGAGGTGGTAGCCCGACGCCCCGGCCGCTTGCGCATTCCCTGCGGCCACATGGCGTTTCGCCGACGTACGCATCGATGCAACAATCGCCGCTGCGACAAAGAAGGCCACAGTGTACAAGGCGACGGCTCTGAGCAGTTGCACCAGTCTCGAATGATCGTTCATCGCGCGCTCCTCTTGGTTCAAAGGGCGAAGGAAATCACCGCGCAAAGACGTAAAGCTTGCCTACGTTGCGCCGCATGGTCGCATCCTCCACCGGCGTCTCGGCTGCAACCAATGGACGCCTTGTGGCCTCCGCAGGTTTCAGCGCAACGTCAGCGCAAGCCTCATTTGTAGTTGTAGTCCCGGCCAAACACCAGCACGTGGACTGTCCCGGGAATGATTTGCGGCTCCGCGTGCGGCGTATTCGCAGGGGGAGGTTGGTATTGCGCGGTGACCAGGAAGAGTTCGTGCAGCGTGGGATCGAGCGCCAGCGTGTGCGCCCCGCGTTCTGTGTCCACATTCTCGACCACGTTGAATCGGTTGTCCGCGGCTTCGATCACGATGGTCAGCGTACCGTCGTCGTTCGCGCTCAAGGCGTACAGAGTCACGGGATCAAAAGCTCCAACGCCGGCGTGCGAGCCCGCCGCAGGCGCCGCCAAGAGTGTTCCTGTGTCCGCGCTCAGAATTCCCATCCGGTCGTTATGGCAACCAGCGAAGAGCAGCCTTTTTTTCGGGTCAATGGAGAGTCCTGTCGGCGCTTCGCACGGCGACATTGGCCAACGATTGAGAATAGCTAAAGTCTTGGAGTTGATCTGCAGTTCTTCGCTGGTGCTCTGCAGGTTCACATAGATATGCCCTTTGCCATCCGCTACCGCGCCCGCCGGCTGGCCATCCAGCGCGATATCGCCGACGGTCGCGGAGGTGATCGCGTTGATTGCCGTCGCCGTGCTCGAATCATGATTCATTGTAAAGACACGCTTGGTCACGGGATCGTAAACGATCTCGAACGGCTCGGTCGCCGTAGGCGCGACGGCGAGCACTTTCAGCGTGGCCAAGTCGAAAATCGTGACATCGTTGGTTTGTCCGTCAGAGATGAATCCACGCCCTAGCGAAGGTACCAGCAGGATAGAGTGCACGCCCAGTGTGTTCGGAATATCCCCAACAATTTTTCCGGTATCGGGATTCACCACCACTACGTGCACGCCGTGCGCGACAAAAAGCCGGCGCCGCACGGCGTCAAATGCCAGCCCGCCCCACGAATTGTTTCCCGGAATGGGGATCTTCCGAACCAGGTGGTAGCCCGAAGGGCCCCAATGCCCATACTGCGGCGTTTTCGGCAGTGCGGGCGCAGCAGGTTTTTTAGTTTGGCCCAACGTAGCGACAGCTAGGACGAGAACCGCGAGCGGGATTGCCGCACGGCGCATGAGTTTCCCCCGATCTTGAGCGATATCTGGTGAGCAACCAGCATGCCGCGCCTCCATTGGTCGAGCGAAGTCCAAAAGCGGGCAAAATGAGCACCGAAATTTGATGCCTTATTGTTCCGGCGCGTTTGCTTCGACGTGTGCCCGAGTGCCACTTCGGACGCACTTTGCCCAAGGTGAAACGGAAAGCCTGCTTGGCGCGGACTAAGAAGAAATCGGCGGGCAGGGTTTTTTGGGGCAACTGTAGAAGGCAAGCGTCGTGTGCGGCAATTCGCATGTCTTCTCGCTGCAATCGGTGACCCATCCGATCTCGACCAGATCTTTCTTCTTGTTGAGCAGAACCGAGAGATGGCACTTGCGGATGTGTTCCCATTGCTCCAGCGTCAGTTTCGAGCGGTTGTCTGTTTTTTCCGGTGCTTGTCCACTCTGCATATTTCCTCCAGGTAACGTGCGTTTAGGCCCCCACGACTGATTTTGTCTGATTCGAATCGATTTTCTTTTTCTGCCCCAATTCTTGTTCCTCCACCCGCGCTTTTTTCACGTCGGCTAGGTCCCCATCTGCGTGGGACCACAGCTGCAGGAACTCGTCATAATACTTCCGCGATTGCTCCGCGTCGCCCTTTTGCGCCAGAGCTCTCGCCAACGCCAGATGCGCCAATACCCAGTCGCTCGGCGAATCGTCGTGGAAGATCTCTCCCTCGTACCCGATGTATTGCTGATACGCCTGGGCCGCGCCGCTCCAGTCGTGCTTTGCTGCCAGGGCCTCGCCCAGTCCTAGATAGGCCTCATAGCGCGGGAAAAACACCGCCGCCCGGTGTTGGCTCTCGATGGCCGCGTCGGCATGGCCTTCGCTCAGGCTCAAGGCGCCATCCAGATTGTAATAACCGCTTTGCACGAATTCGCTTTCATGTTGCGTGCGCACTTCGGCGAGTGTAGCCAGCAGTTTTCGCGCTGTCGGAACGTCGTTCGACTCGATCGAAATCATGCCCGCACGGCGCAACTCTTCCGACTCGCGGCTCGCCTGCGCCTCCCGCGCCATCTGTTCTTTCACGCTGCGGGCCTCGGCGATGTTGCCGCTCTCCAGCAAGATCTCTGCTAGCAAGTAGCGGCGCACCGGCTTCGATGTTTGGTTGTTCATCTTTTCGTCCAACATTAAGCCTTTGCGCAGTTCGTCAGCCGCGTCGCGCAGGCGCCCTTCATACATCAGCACGCGCGCGAGATAAAGCGAAGCCAGGCTTTCGCCGTCCTGCCCGCCCTCTGTGCGCAATAGCTCGAACTCGCGCTGCGCGCTCTTGGTATCGCCCTTTCCCAAGTATGCCAAGCCCGTGCCCCAGCGCAGCAATGGGCTTTCTGCGCCGCTCGCTTTGGCCTGTTGATAAGCGGCGAGCGCATCGTCGAATCGGTTCAGTCGGTCCAGGTACAGAATCAGCCGCAAATGGTCTACCGCGCTGTGGGGCGCCAGCTCCAGCGCGTGAGTCTCCGCAGGCACCGCTTCTTCCGCTCGTCCGGTCCAAATGGACGTCTCGGCCAGCCCGCGGAATCCTTCCAGGTCATCGGGATAAACCTCCGTCAACAAGCGGAATTCATCCGCGGCCTTTTCGTACGACTCCTCTACCTCGTAATCTTCCGCGAGGATCAAGTGGCGTTCCCGCTCCGTGACGTGATCGAGTCCGCTCATCGCCGCGTCCAGATTCTCGCGCTGCGCTTTGTCATTTCCCAGCGCCGCATACGCGCGCGAGAGATACAAATGCGCCATCGCGAAATTCGCGTCCAGCGCGACGGCGCTCTCCGCCAAAGGCAAGAATTTCTCGAGGTCTCCCGCTTCGAAAAAATCCAGCGCTTCCGAGTATCGTTGCAGCGCCGGCAGGGAAGAAGTCGTCACTTCCTGCAGTGGTTGGCTGCTTTGGGAGATCTGCGCCAGCGATTCGCCCAGCTCTTTGCGCAGTTTCTTCGTCAAGGCATCCACGGCTCCGTAGAGGTCCGCCGCCGAATTCATCGACGCGCTTTCCACCAGCACCGTCGAATCCTTCGTCGGATCAACCAACTCCTCCGTGACTTCGTACTTCGGCCCCGTTCCCACGATCATGCCCACCAGCACCGCGCGGCAGTTGTCGCGCAAGCACAACTCGCGTCCGAACGCGCGATCCACGCGCGCCACGTTGCTTCGCCCCATCCTTTCCGCCGCTTCGCGCACTTGCGAGCGCGGAATCACGCGAAAGTAGTGCGACTGTTCCAGCGACTCGCGCACCGCTTCGGTCACCGTTTGATCAAACACCGCCTGGCCGGTGCGATTCTCGAAGTCGGTGATAAGAATCGGCGCATGCTCGGCCAATACTGGCTTTTGATAATGCTTATAGGCGAACAGTCCGCTTGCTCCCAGCGCCACGCACGCCGCGGCAATCCACAGTTTCCCGCGCGACAATAAATTTTTCTTCGCGGCGGGAAGCGCGCGCACCGCCAGTGTTCTTTGCTCGTGTTCTCGCTGCACTTCCTGTAAATCCGCGAGTACCTCTGCCGCGCGGGTATAGCGCTCCACGGGCCGCTTGGCCAGCATCCGTGCGATTATGGCATCGAGTTTTTGCGGAACTTCGGCGTTCGATTTGCTGATCGGCGCGGGCGTATCGTTCAGGATGCGATGGCACGTTTCCAGAAATGTCGGCCCGCGAAACGGATGCCGCCCGGTCAGTGCCTCATAGAACAGAATTCCCATCGAGAAAATATCCGCACGGTCGTCGGACGGCTTCTGATCAATAATTTCCGGTGCCATGTAAATCACCGTTCCCATCAGGCCGTCTTGCGTGAGCGAGTCGAGCGTCGTTCCTTCCGTGTCGCCGGGCAGCCGCCGCGCGACGCCAAAATCCAGGATCTTCACCTGTTCGTTGCGCGTCAGTAGGATGTTCTCCGGCTTGATGTCGCGGTGCTGAATCCCGCCTCGATGCGCGGCGTCGAGCCCCGCAACGCACTGCAAGGCGATCGGTAGGAACTCTGCCATCGCGAGCGGCCCGCGCATCCGCTCGCGCAGGCTCCGCCCTTCCACGTACTCCATTACCAGAAAAATTTCGTGTTGCTCCTCGAAAGCGTCGTGAATCGCAGCGATATGCGGGTCGTTCAACCGCGACGCGCAGAGCGCCTCCTTCCACAAGCGCTCGCGCGATTTTTCATTGGTCCACAGATCGGCGGCCACGCGCTTCAGCGCTACCGTGCGGTGCAGCTTGGTGTCGCGCGCGCGATACACTTCGCCCATTCCGCCCGCACCCAGGCGCGCGTCGATCACAAACCTTCCCACAGTTTTCCCCGTGAGGTCCCGCGCCGTCACCGGTCTCGCTGGAGTGGATTGCTTCGTCACGCTGCATCTGCCTATGGACGAAAACACTTCACCGTGGATAGCTCTCCGCGCCGAACAGAGCTTCGCATCCCGGGCCCAAGGCCATTGTGGGAAATGGTACGCCCCGCGCGGCCACAGCGCAACCACCGGGCTCGTCTCGGCCGGTTAGGACCCTTCCGTTTGCAAAAGCCGATGAAACTGCAATTGCTATGGTCTCGTACAGCTCCTATAATGTTCTTAGCGGGTGGGGCGGGTGATCGCTGGTTCGTTCGCTGCAGGGCGAACGTGCTGGAGGAAAGTCCGGACTCCGCCGTTTTGGAACGGTTAGGGCGACGCGCCTGGTAACGCCAGGGGGCGGGATTCGCGAGAATCCTGCTACGGAAAGTGCCACAGAAACCAGACCGCCAGTGAGGATTGCACTCGGCGGCCGGCAGGAGGCAAAACCTCTCGCTGGCCTGTTCAGGTGCCGTACTGGCAAGGGTGAAACGGTGGGGTAAGAGCCCACCGCTCCGGTGGCGACATCGGAGGCACGGAAAACCCCGCGTGGAGCAAGGCCAAATAGGAGGGTAGGGCTGGCCCGGCCCGTTTACCCTGAGAATCGCGCAAGCGATTCGAAGGGCCGCACCCTCGGGTAGGCCGCATCGAGCCTTTCGAGTGATCGAAGGCCCAGAGGAATGATCGCCACGCTGCGCTTCGCTCCGGGAGCAATCCTGGGTGCAATGCGCAGCGTACAAAATCCGGCTTATAGCCTCGCCCGCTGCTAATTTGTTTAGTTTCAGCAGATTCTTCGTCGCGTTATATCCCCGGGCTCGCTGTACCTGCTCCAAATCCGCACTATCGTACAGTAGTCCTTGAGGCCCTCTGTGAACTACCCTTGAAGCAATGGCCACCTCTGCAAATCCGCTGGCCGAGAGCTTTTTCTGCGACCGCTGCGGTGCGGAGTTCGAGTCCAAGCACCGCGTCTGCGCAAGCTGCGGAACGGTGCCTACCCGCCAGTGGTTCCAGCTGATAAGCTTGGTGATTCTGTTTGCCGCAGTGGCGTGCAATTCGGCGGTGGGGTGGTTCTTGCTGCCTCGGTTGGCGTTCGCGCACCGGGCAGAGAGGCTGTTCCGCACATGGCTGTGGCTGGATCGTAAAGCCGGGCTTTACGGATGGATTCCGATCATTGGTGCCTTGCTCGCGTGGGATTACTTCGTCTGGCGCCGAGCGAAGCTCCGCGGTACGCGGCCAAAAATCAAGCGCTGGGTGACGAAAAAGCTGCTGATGTTTGTCGTCGCAGCCGCCCTAACGCCGATGATTCCGTGGTGGGTGCCTGCCAATCAGGTGCCGTACCAATTCCTGTCGCTCATCGGCAGGTACAACGGCTTGCCTCCGACGCTGGCTTGGGCCACCGTCGGCTTTGTGCTGACTCTGCTTTGCCTGCACCGGCAGACGCGCGATTCTCTGCTTGGTCGCGGGCACGCGTTGAGTCTGATCAGTCTGGGCGCCCTCTTGTCCCTCCTCGCACTTACTGTAGTTGGCTGGTCGCTGACCTACTAACTGCGGCCAAACACTCGCTCCCGGCTCAACACCACGGATACGGGACCCGCATCACGCCGGCCCTTTCAGCGCGCATTCATTTCGCCGTAACAATCGTGGATAAGAATTATCGCGCGTCAAGATTCTGTTTGCGCGGGATCCACGGGCCGCCTCGCAAAGATTCAACAGGTTTGCTGGCCCATTTATGTCGGTTCGGGGCACAAAAGACTTGAGGACTGCGATTATTGCGCTTGCGCTCTTCGCGCTGGGCCCTGGCTGTTCCTGTGCACAGCAGATTGCAACGCGCGGCAAGCTGGCGGCCTGCCAGCGCCCCGCTCCCGGCGGCATCGTCACCGAACCCGAAGAAATTCGCAGCCACCACGCCGTCCTGAAGGCCGAACTCACCTACGTGAACTTCACGGCCGCTGACGGTCAGGAGCAATACTGTTACCTCTCGACCAGTGGCGGTGAGGCACCCACCCTTCGCGTCCATCCCGGCGACCTGCTCATTTTGCGCCTGAAAAACGAACTGAAGGGCCCGGCGGATTTAGCAGCGAACTCGGGCGCACAAGTTCCCGCCAGCACAACCACAAATGCGCCCACGAATTCCATGTTCATGCCGGTCCAATCCCCGTGCGACGGTGTAAGCATGACCGCCCTGTCCACAAATCTTCATTTTCACGGCCTGACCGTCCCTCCCACTTGCCACGAAGACGACGTCCTCCGCACCATGGTCGACCCCGGTTCGCGGGCCTTTGAATATCGCTTCCGCATCCCGCGCGACCAGCCACCCGGCCTCTATTGGTATCATCCGCATGTTCACGGATACACAAATGTGCAAGTCCTCGGCGGTGCCTCCGGCGCGCTGATCGTCGACGGAATCGCGCGCGCCAACCGCCTGCTTCTAGGCCTGCCCGAGCGCCTGTTCATTATCCGCGACCAGAATCTTCTCAATCCCGACGCCCAACCCGTTCAGTCCGGCAACGTCCCTCCGCCCATCGTGCTTCGCGATCCTGAAGGCGACATCCTCAATACCGGCACGGGCGGTGGCAAGCCGGCCAAGGATCTCTCCATCAATTTCATTCCCGTGCCATTTCCGCAATATCCGCCGGCTCAGATTCTCGTTAGGCCGTCGGAAAAACAATTCTGGCGCGTCCTCAACGGTTCGGCGATAACTTATCTCGATCTCCAGGTGCTCGCTGACAACGTCCCACAACCCCTCGGCGTTGTCTCGCTCGACGGCATTCCCATAAACGAAGACGGCACGGCAGGGAATCGCATCATCTGGCAAAGCCATATTCTCCTGCCTCCGGCCGGGCGCGCCGAATTCATTTTCAAAGGCCTGCCCAAAGGCGTTCACGCCAGCTTTGTCACCCGTACAGTGGACACCGGTCCCGCCGGCGAGAACGACCCCACGCGCCCGCTAGCCGCGATCACTGTGTCTGACGTAGCGCCCGAGCCCGCCCGATTACCAGGGTCGGCCGCGCCTCTTCCGCGTTCCACTTCTTCTGTCTGGCTCGCCGACGTCAAACCTGTGCGCACCAGAACTCTATATTTTTCTGAAACGCCGCAGGACCCCAAGAATCCCAACAGCCCCACCATATTCATGCTCACCGTCGAAGGCCAGCCGCCCATGCCTTACGACCCTCGTTCTAGTAAGCCTAATATCATCGTGCGGCAGGGCGACGTCGAAGACTGGATCATCCAGAACCGCACCCGCGAGCTGCACGCCTTCCACATCCACCAAATTCATTTCCTGATGCTCGATTGGAATGGCGTTCCCGTCGACGAGCCGTTTCTGCGCGATACCGTTAACGTCGCCTACTGGGACGGCAAGAGCTCTCAATATCCCAGTGTCAAGCTGCGCATGGATTTCCGCGACCCGAGCATCGTCGGAACATTTGTCTACCACTGTCATCTTCTCGAACACGAAGACGGCGGCATGATGGGAACGATCCTCGTCGAGCCGAAACCAGCGCAGCGCACCGCGTCGAAAGCCGTCAGCCGCTCGGCCCATTTCGCAGCCCAAGGTTCAGCGAAATTTTAACTGGCCTCTCACGAAGTATTAACAGCGGCCGCGTATTCACTTTAGCGAACGAGGTTGGCCCGGAAGACTCCACGCGAGCACAGAGAGATGCGTCTCTTCTGCGAAGGAGCCCGCGGCACTCAGCCCTCGTACAGTTTTCGACGGGAGGATTCATGATTCGAGAGCATCATCGCCAGTTCGGCCTGCTCGCGGTTGCCGCTTTGCTGGTGTTTGGATCTGCCAGCCTTGTTGCTGCACAGGAAAAGAACGGAGCCGATCAAGTTCAGACCGCCACACCCATCAAGCACATTGTTGTACTGTTCCAAGAGAACGTCTCATTCGATCACTATTTCGCCACCTACCCTTACGCCACCAACCCCGGTGGCGAGCCAGCGTTTAAAGCCATGGACGATACGCCGCGCGTGAACAACCTCCTCAGCGGCGGCTTGCTTGACCAGAATCCCAATTCCTCGCAGCCCTTCCGCTTGGATCGCTCCCAGGCATGGACGTGCGATCAGAATCACGACTACACGCCCGAGCAGTTGGCCTTCGACCACGGCTTGATGGATCAGTTTCCGCAAAACACCGGCACCGGCGGCACCGATGACGGCGTCGAGTGCGATTACGGCCATGGCACAGGCTTGGTGATGGGCTACTATGACGGCAACACCGTCACCGCCTGGTGGAATTACGCTCAGCACTATGCTTTGAGCGACAACTTCTACGGCACGATGTTCGGCCCGTCCAGCGTCGGCGCCCTTAACCTCATCGCCGGAACGACTTCGAATGCAGTCGCGGTCAGCGGAACTGCGAGCAGCTCCATTGCGAACGGCGCATCGATGGGAGTTCTAATCGGCGATGTGGATCCTGCCTTCGACGATTGCTCTACCTCAAAATCGCATGCCAGCGTCACCGGAACCAACATTGGCAATCTCCTGAACGACAAGAACCTGACTTGGGGTTGGTTTCAGGGCGGCTTTGCTCCGACGTCTGTGACCGGAGGCATCGCTTCCTGCGCATCGACCTCAACGGGTTTGCCGCCAGTTCCCGTCACCGATTACGTCTCGCACCACAATCCCTTCGATTATTTTGCAGACACCGCAAACCAGCATCACTTGGCCCCGAGCGATGATTCGAAGATTGGCGAAACCGACCAGGCCAATCATGAGTACGACGTGAGCCTGTTCTTTACCGCTCTCAACGAAGGCCGACTCCCATCCGTCAGCTTCATAAAGGCCAAAGCCGTTCAGAACGGACATCCAGGCAATTCCGACCCCCTCGATGAACAGATTTGGCTGACAACGGTCATCAACGCCATCGCCAGCAGCCAATACTGGAAGGATACCGCCATCATCATCACCTATGACGACTCAGATGGCTGGTACGACCACCAGATGGACACTGTCGTGAATCAGTCCAATTCGAGCGATGATGAGCTTGCTGGTCCGGGCTCCTGCGGTGTGACACCTCCGGGCGGCAATTCCGGCCGTTGCGGTTACGGTCCGCGTCTGCCCCTCATCGTGATTTCGCCCTATTCGAGACAGAACTACGTCGACAGCCGAATGACCGATCAATCCTCAGTCATTCGTTTCATCGAAGACAATTGGGGCCTGGGCAGGATCGGCGGCGATTCCAACGACGCCAAGGCCGGTTCTCTCTTTGGCTTCTTTGACTTCAAGAGCGGAAATCGTGCGCCCAGGCTGATTCTCGATCCCAGCACGGGACGCGTGCTTCAGCAGATGCCTTAACCTCATCTCTCAATCTTCAGTAGAGCTGTCCACCTCTGGCTCGTCCCGTTTCGCCCCGTGGGACGAGCCAGTCCTTTTTACCGCTGCGGCTCTAAGATCAGTTTCTGCACCCGCCAGTTCAGCAGCTCCGCCACGTACAGTTCATTCTCCGACGGGCACGCAATCTCGTGTATCCATCCAAACTGCTTCAGCTGCTTGCCTGATTCGCCCAGCATCCCCAGCACTTTTCCGTCCAGGCTGAGCTTGTAAATCCGCCCAGGATAAGCATCCGAGCTATAAAGCACCTGGTGCGGCTCCGGTGTGATGCAGATCGCCCACGGCGCTCCCGGCGCCATCGTGCCTCTCAGCGCGCTGGGGTCTGTCGGCATGTTGCCAATCGCTGGCCGCGCATTCGGCGGCGCTGGCACATCGATGGTAATTTGCCGCAAGAATTTCCCGTCGCCGTCGAACACCTGTATCCGCCGATTGCCGCGGTCCGCCACGTACACATTCCCTTCGGCGTCCACCGCGATGCTGTGCGGCGTATTGAACTGCCCCGGCCCGGTGCCCGGCTCACCCCATGACGTCACCCAGTT
>JASHQB010000075.1 GCA_030037775.1 Candidatus Acidiferrales bacterium | reverse complement strand
TAGACGGTGTTTTTCACTGTATCCGTTGGCAGGACCGCGCGATTCTCGCCCTTCATGTGCGCGGCTTCGAACGCACCCTCGAATCGCACGGAAACCGTAAGGTCCTTCACTTCATGCAGTCCTCCGCGGCGCATCAAACGAAGCAGGCGAATACCCTTTTCTCCGTAGTCGTTGTCTACCAGCTCTATGCTCATCGGTTGACTCCCCGGCAAATCAGTAGCGGACCTTATCGGGCTTCGCCTCCCAGGCGCGAAATACCTTCAGCGCATCTTCGCGCATGAGCGCCATCATGGGAATCTTCCTCGCTCTCACATTTTTCTTCAATTGGTCGTAAATGAGTGAATCGTCGAAGCCAATCTTGGCGGCGTCCGCGCTGGTGGCTGCGAAATAAATCCGCGCCGGGCGCGCCCAGTAAATTGCACCCAGGCACATCGGGCAGGGCTCGCAAGTCGCGTAAATCTCGCAGTTGTTCAGCTCGAAAGTGCCGAGCTTTCGGCACGCTTCGCGAATGGCAACAATCTCCGCGTGCGCAGTGGGGTCGTTCGTGGAAGTGACAACGTTGGTGGCTTCGGCGAGGACTTCTCCTGCTCTCACAACGACCGCTGCAAACGGCCCGCCCTTACCCGAACGGACGTTTCCCAGCGCCAGTTCAATCGCATGCGCCATGAACCGCGCCACGTCAGGTTTAGGATCCTGCATTCGTTGCACTCGCCTCAGGCCGGGAGCGCAGCAGCCTTATGCTAATGGGCCATGCTCCGGCCGCGGCCCTTCCCCGGCCTCGCCCTCTTCAGAATGAACATGAACGGTATCATGGCCAGGCAAACATATCCCATAAGGCGAAAATCGCGGATGAACGACAGCATCATCGCCTGCCCCTGCAGCGCCGAATAGAACATCTGTTGGGCCATCTGCAGCGCATGCGTGGTGCTTTCCCCTGCGAGCGTCAGTTGCTGTGCCATGGCCTGAATCGCAGCCTCGAAGCGGTAATTCATCGGAGTGACGTGCGCCACCAGAATTTTCTGGTTGGCCTGCGCGCCACGGTCCAATAGCGTGGTGACAAACGAAATGCCCATGCTTCCACCCACGTTGCGCGCCAGATTGATCAGTCCGGTCGCATCGTTCGTCTTTTGCGGCGCCACGTAATAAAAAGCGATCACGTTGATGGGCACAAAGAGAAACGCAACGCCAAATCGCGAAACAATCCAAACCAGCACGGGCGTCGACATCCCCATCTGCAAATCAAAATGCGTGCCCATCATGAAGAGTCCGGACGCAGTTATCGTGAGGCCCACCACGACTAGCCATCTGGCTTCGATTTTTCCCAGCATCCATCCCACGAACGGCATGACCATCATCATGAATAGCCCGCCGGGCAGTAGAACCAGCCCGCTCTGCATCGCCGTGTATCCCAGCAGCGTCTGCAACAATATGGGGAGCAAGACCGTGGTGCCGTAAAGCACAAACCCAAGGATATACATCGTAAATACAGCGACCGCAAAATTGCGCTCCTTCAGCAAATGAAGATCAATCACCGGATCTTTCCGGCTTAGCTCCCAGATGACCACACCCACGATGGCGATGAGCGCCACGGCGGTGCACCAGATAATGAAGTTCGATCCAAACCAGTCGTCGCGCTGCCCTTTGTCGAGCACCACTTGCAGGAATCCCACGCCCACGCTGAGCAGCGCGATTCCGATGTAGTCGATCCTGAGCTTCTTCCCAACATTGTGCGCCGGATTCTTGATGAGCAGGGAGGTCATGAGAATCGACACAATTCCTACCGGAATATTGATGAAGAAAATCCAGCGCCACGTGAAATTGTCGGTGATCCAGCCGCCGAGCGTCGGGCCGATCGTTGGCGCGACCACCACGCCCATGCCGTAAATGGCCATGGCCATGCCCTGTTTTTCCCGCGGAAAACTGTCGACCAGGATCGCCTGTGAGATGGGCTGCAAGCCGCCGCCGCCCGCTCCTTGCAGCACGCGAAAGAAGACCAGCGCGCCCAGGCTCGGCGCGAGCCCGCAAAGAAATGAGCTGATCGTGAAAATCGCGACGCAGGCCATGTAGAACTGCTTGCGTCCGAAGACGTTGGAGAGCCACCCGGTCAGCGGCAAAACGATGGCGTTCGAAACCAGATAGGACGTGAGCACCCAGGTGCTTTCGTCCACGCCGGCGCTCAGGCTCCCGGCAATGTGCGGCAGCGATACGTTCGCAACGCTTGTATCCAGCACTTCCATGAACGTCGCGAGCATCACCGTAGCAGCAATCAGCCACGGGTTGACGTTATCGCGTGCGCGATCTTGTGTGAGCGAGAAAGTGGCCACGCTAGACCTACTTGCTGATGATCGTTGCTTCCACGTTCATGCCCGGCCGGAGAATGGCTTCGTTGGGAGGAATTGGATCCAGATCGATTTTAACGGGAATTCGCTCGACGACCTTCACGTAGTTTCCCGTGGCATTTTCCGGCGGCAGCAGGCTCAAACGCGAACCCGTCGCCCCGGCAATCGAATCCACGTGGCCCAGAAAGGTTTTTCCGTACATGTCGACGTGCACTTCGGCGCGGTCGCCCGGCCGCACATGCGCCAACTGCGTCTCCTTGTAATTCGCGGTCACCCAGATGTGCGCGAGCGGGACCACTTCCATCAAACCTTGTCCCGGCGAAAGAATTTGCCCGATCTGGACCGTTTTGTTCGTCACCACACCGTCTTCCGGCGCGACAACTTGCGTGTAGCTGAGGTTGAGTTGCGCGGTTTCCACGCCCGCTTGCGCTTCTTCCACGGCCGCGCGCGCCGAGGCCGCGTTCGCCGCGCTCATTTTCACTTGGCGGCGATTGGCCTGCGCCGCCTGCAGGTTGGCCTGCGCTCGTTCCAAATCCGCCTTCGCGGACGCGACCTGCGCCTGCCGCACCGGAATCGTCTGTTTCGCTAAGCCAAGACTCTGTTGCGCCGCGTCGAGTTCCTCATTGGCCTCTTCCGCCGCGGCAACGTAGGCATCATATTGCTGCTGCGAAATCTCCTCTTTCGCGGCTAGCGGCTTCATGCGCGTCAGGTCCGACTGCGCCTTTTGGTTCGCGGCTTCCTGCTTTTGCACGTTGGCCTGCGCGTACGCCAATTGCGACGAAGACGCTTGCTGCAGCGCGAGCTGCGCTTGCTCGTACGCCGCCTGCGACGCGGCAACACTCGCCTCCGCGCCCGACGTATCGCTTTGCGTCGTCGCCGACGTGAGCGGAACATTCACCGTCGCCGACTGCACACGGCTCTCCGCCGCGGCGAGCACGGCTTTCGCATCGTCCAGCCGCGCCTGATAATCGCGCGGGTCCAGTTGCACCAGCACCTGTCCCTTTTTCACCGCATCATTGTCATCGACCAAAACCCGCAGCACGCTCCCCGAGATTCGCGACGAAATCGGGATAATGTGGCCGTCCACTTCGGCGTCGTCGGTTGTTTCGCGATTGTGGTAATGAAGCCAGAGCAGGAATCCGCCGACCATCACGATCACCGCCGCCATCAGCAGGCCCTGGCGAAGCCGCGGATTCGCAAACGCCGACGGTTTCCCCGGCTCCGGCTCTTGCTGGCGCCCTTGCGGCTTCTCAGGAGTCACGCTTCGAGTCGCCGTCTGCGTTTCCAGTTCGGCTTCTGTCGTCCTTCCATCCATATCCGGCTCAGCCTTTCATTTGTTGTACAGTAGTTCAATGCGGCCAATCGCATGCGCCAGATCGGCCCGCGATTGATTGTATTGATAAAGAGCTGCAATCCGATTGTCATCCGCCCGTGCCAGCGCATTCTGCGCCGTGACCACTTCGATGTTGTCGGCGACTCCCGCCCGAAATCGATCCCCCGACTGCTGCACTTCCTCCTTTGCCAGCTCGTCTCCGAGATTGGCCACCTGCACCTGGTTCCGCGCTGATTCCAGTTGCGCCGCGGCCGTCTGCACTTCCAGCGCAATTTCATTCTTCTCGTCTTCCAGGCTCTCGTTGATCTTCTGCAATTCCAGCTCGTCGCGCGCAAGTTGGGCGTGGATGCGCCCGCCGGTGAAAAGCGGCAACGAGATGCCCGCTTCGTACACGTACGTGGGAATCACCGTGCTTGTCGATATGCCTTGCTGCTCGTAGTTCCCGTCAAACGTCAGCGCCGGCAAGCGCGAATCGCTGTCCGCGGCTTTTTGATACTTCAGCGCTTGCTGCTGCGCGAGCAGTTGCTTCATTTCCGGCCGCGATCGGTACGCATCCGCCAGACTCTCGTCCACGCTGATATCCGGCGTCTGGAAAAACGTCATCTGATCGGAGAGCGAAATCTCCTCCTCCGGATTGATGTTCAGCAGTTTGGCAAGGCCGTAGACCGCGATTTTCTGATTCGTTTGCGCGATGATCAGCTGCTGTTTTTCGTTCTGCAACTCCACGTTTGCTCGCAGGACGTCCACGCCGGTTGCTGCGCCGTGCTTTTCCATGTCTGAAGCCTGGTCAAAGAGCGCCTGCGCCAAATCCACTTCCGCCTGCGCTGCGCCGATTTCCGCGCTGGCCCGCAAACTCGTCAAATATTGCGATACCACCAGCAGGACGATCTGCTCCCGCACCGAGAGTTGTGCCGCGTCCGCGCCGCTGATGTTCTTCTGCGACGCCTGCCACTGCCGCCACAGCGATAGGTCAAAAATCGGCGCGGAGAAAGTCGCGCCGGTCTGAAACACTTGAAACGGCCCGGCCGCTTTCGGTATGCCCGGGAACGTAACGCCGATGGCCGCCTGGATATTCTCGCGAATCGCGCGGTCGGACACGTTGAAGTCCGCCTCCGGCAGCAGTTGCGAAAGAGCGATATTGCTTTCCTTGTGGCTCTCCGCGAGAGTCAAAACCGCAATCTGCACGCTGGGATTCTGCTTCAGCGCCATTTGCACGGCCTGCTGCAAATTCAGCTGCACCGCCGCTGGTCGTCCCTGTCCGTAAGCCTGCGCGGCGAGCATCGAGACAACAATGGCAAGAAGCAAGATGAGGCAAATCCGGCCGCGCCGCGCGGATTCGGCCACCTGACTTTTGCCCTCGGAAAACGCCGATTCGCTTCTGACCCTCATCTCCGTGCTCTCATGGAATTATTTAACTAACTAGTTAGTTTAATCGGAAAACCGCCGATGTCAAGCCTGTCTTTTACCTCCGCTGCGGAAAAGGCCTGCCGGTCACTCGCGCCCGGTCTGCGACCATCTCTCGATCGCACTCTCGGATGCTCGCTCTCTCTGCCCGTGGCGCGGCTCGCCGAAGCTTTGCCTTAGAGTTGATCGATTTTCGCCGCCAGAATGAAATCGCTCTCCGTCAGACCGTCAATCTTGTGCGTCCAGGTGGTCACTTCCGCCTTGCCCCACGTCAACAGGATGTCGGGATGGTGGCCCTGCTCCTCCGCGATTGCCCCCACTTTGTTGACAAACGCAAGCGCCTGCTTGAAATCCGGGAACGCGAAGGTCTTCGTCAAATGATGTTCGTTGATCGCCTTCCATCCGGACACCTGTTTCAAAAACCCGGCGAGCTCTTTTCCTTTCACCGGCGGAACGCCGCCGCGGCAGGGCACGCACGTCTTGCTGGCCAATTCGCTCATCGAGAAACCCTCTCCTTTCGATTCATCTGAAATTGCAGCGGATTCAATTTCATTGCGCAGGACTTGCGGCAAAGCACCGTGAAACTACCGCAACGCGGCCGGAGAGGACTGCATGGCGAGATACTCCTTGATGTATACGGCGAATGCATCATCCAGCCGCCGCGTGATCGGCCCCGGCGCGTTCGAATAGCGATGGCCGGCAATCTCGCCCACGGCCAGCAAATTGCGGTTCGACGAGGAAATGAAAATCTCATTTGCGGAGAACAGATCCGCCGGCCGCAGGACTGCTTCTTCGCACGGCACTCCCGCGCGCGGCCCGATTTCCAGCAGAATGCTCCGGGTGATTCCCTCCAGGCATCCCGAATTGAGTGGCGGCGTCTGCACCCGCCCTCCGCGCACGCAAAAAACATTCGCCGCGGTGCACTCGGAAACTTCTCCTCGCTCGTTCAGCAGCACCACCTCATCGAACCCGCTCTTCTGCGCTTCGTAGTAGTTCCACACATTATTCAGCCAGGATGTAACCTTCACGCCCGCCAGCGGCGACGCCGCGTGTCGCCCATGCTCGCGAAGATTCAGCCGCGCCGGCTGCCGGAACACCGGCAGGTCCGTGCTGCACAGAAACAGATCCACCAGCGGAAAGCTTTCGTCGCTGCGCCAGTGGCCCACCTGGTTGTAAATCGCGTAGATTCGCGCGCATCCTTCCTTGACGTGATTCGCGCGGATCACCTCGGCGAGGTAGCCTCGCACTTTCCCCGCCTCGAACGGAAAAGGGCAATGCGTTCGCGCTGCGTCTTTTTCGAGCCGTCTCCAATGCCGGTCGAACGCAAACGGTACTCCGTCGAATATGTGCAGTGTCGTGAACAGGCCCCAGCCGTTCAGCAGGCCCGCCTGACCCGGCGAAAATCGCGTCTCCTCGATGGGCATCAACTTGTTGTTGTGGAAAACGAACCGGTGCAGCATCGCGCCTCCCTGCTTCGGGGATATTGTAGCGCACTCGATAGCGTGAAGGCGTAAATCGGAAGCAGCAGAAGCAGATTGCGCGAAGGGTCATAGAGAATCGGGAAGCTCGCGCCCCGCTCAGCCCGCTCGCACGCGCTCTTCCGGCACCTCCACTTCGTTGACCCCTTTGAACGAAAAAACTAGATGGATCAGATATTTCGAAGGCTCGGTGGACGTCTGCCGCACGACGTTCCCAATCGCGTCCGTCACCGCTGCATGAAACAGCACGCCCCCTGCCTGCAACCCGGCCAGATTCACCCGCACCAATTGTCCTTCTTTGAACATGCCTTCATTGTGTGGAATCGACGTGCTTTTTGCAACGCGTGAAGTTGCGGAAAGGCCTGGCGGGCCAATCCTATGGTATCGACGGACTCACAGAAGGAGGATGATGGTGGTTGTGCAACTCAATAATCGCGATGGTCGCGGCAGCTCCCGCCGCCGTAAGAAATAAGAAAAAAATCAATCGCCGCCTTCTGCGGGCCGGCCGCTTTTCGGCGTTTTGGTCGTCAGCGTTGTCATCGACGATCCTCACGCCATACGTCCGCCCCGGCGCAAGCGTATACGGTGTCCCGTCCAACTCCAGTTCCAGCGGCCCCGTGACGCTGGCGATCTTCAACTCGCTATCGGCCAGCACGGTAATCTGCGCGTGAGTCGCCACCGGCGTTTGCGGCCGAACCAGCACGTCTTCAGCGCGAATCGCAACCCCCGCACCGCGCGGCGCTGCAAACTCCAGCGTCCCAGAGGAAAGCACGGCCATCAATCCGTCGTTGGCATCCGCCAGTGTTACCGCGCTTGAGGCCGACAGGTAAATCTGGTCCGCACCGGCTTGAAGATGAATTCCGCCGTCCGGAGCCGTAGACAGCGCGTCGCCCGGGAACACGTTGGCACCGCTCTCCGCCGCCACTCCATCGATTTGCGACGACTCCGCCGCCAGCACGAATCCTAGTGCGCGGTTTGCGGCCGTCGCCACCGGCAAGTCCGCCAGCGACCAAACAAGCAGCCAAACCAGCACCATCCTGCAAACAGCCCGCACAGATACCTCCGCGAGGATCTGTTTCCGAGTTTAGGTCATCCTTTCTTAGCGTCAATTCATCCTCCTGCCCCTGTGCCGCAAGAGAAAACTTCAAATCTGCGCATGGTGGAAAAGTGGCTCTTTCGCCTTTTTTCGCTCCGCTTTCCGCCCGCCGCAATCTGTGGCACACTCGAAGGCTCAACGCGCTATGCGCCCGTCAAACTTCAGCAGCAGGAAAGGTTCTGCATTGCAGAGGAGGAGCTTTGCCTCCTTGCATCTCTGCCTCTTTGTCTCTTGATTCTATGGACCCGCAGCTCATCCGGAATTTTTGCATTATCGCCCATATCGACCACGGCAAATCGACGCTCGCGGACCGCTTGCTGGAGCTCACCGGCGCGCTCAGCGAACGCGAAATGACTGCGCAGGTCCTCGATTCCATGGATCTCGAGCGCGAGCGCGGCATCACCATCAAGGCCAAAAGCATCCGCCTGCATTACGCGGCGCGAGATGGCAAGGAATATCGGCTCAACCTTATCGACACCCCCGGCCACGTCGATTTTTCCTACGAAGTCTCGCGCGCCCTCTCCGCTTGCGAAGGCGCACTGCTCGTCGTCGACGCCAGCCAAGGCGTCGAGGCGCAAACCGTCGCCAACGCCTTCCTCGCCTCGCGCCACAATCTCACCATCATCCCGGTGATCAACAAAATTGACCTGCCCGCTGCCGAGCCCGACCGCGTCAAGGAGCAAATCGAAAACGTCCTCGCCATTCCTGCCGCCGATGCTTTGCTCATCAGCGCCAAGAGCGGCATCGGCGTGGCTGACGTTCTAGAAGCCGTCGTCGCGCGCATTCCCGCGCCCACCGGTTCCTCCGACGCGCCTCTGCGCGCGCTGATTTTCGATTCCTGGTTCGATTCTTATCGAGGCGCGGTCATTCTTGTCCGCGTGATGGAAGGCCACATTGTCCCGCGCATGAAAATCCGCCTCTGCGCCATGGATCAGATCTACGAGGTCGAAGATCTCGGCGTGCTCACGCCCAAACCCATCGTTCTGGCGGAACTTGCCGCCGGCGACGTCGGCTTCGTCATCGCCAACATTAAACGCGTCGCTGATGCGCGCGTGGGCGACACCATCGTTGAAGCCGACCGTCCCGCCGCACCCTTGCCCGGCTTCGAAGCCATCAAGCCCATGGTTTTTGCCGGCCTATATCCCGTTAACGCCAGCGACTATGAAGTTCTCCGCGACGCCCTCGGCAAACTGCAGCTCAACGACGCCGCATTCTTTTACGAACCAGAAAACTCCGTCGCGCTGGGCTTCGGTTTTCGCTGCGGGTTTCTCGGCCTGCTGCACATGGAAATCGTTCAGGAGCGCCTCGAACGGGAATTCGGCATCGATCTGATCACCACCGCGCCGAGCGTCCGCTATCGCATCACTACCGCGGCCAACGAAACGATTGAAGTCGATAATCCCACGAAGTTCCCTCCGCCCGCCCAAATCGCGCGCATCGA
>JASHQB010000074.1 GCA_030037775.1 Candidatus Acidiferrales bacterium | reverse complement strand
GCCACCAGCGTAATCATGATATATGCGCGGGGAACGGAACGTGTCCGCACCGTCACCATTTCGCCGAGTTTTGAGTCGTCCGTCTTGTCCAGCACTCCCGTGCAGTAGTCGAACGAAGCCTGCAGCGCCGCCACCAGCTTGTCCTTGGGATCCGTCTCCGCCAGTGTCCCTTGGTCAGGTGCCTTTGTTCCGGCGATGGCCGAGCACAAAAACGTATTGGACTGCGCCAGGTGCATGATCAAATGCCCGAAGGTGATCTGCTCCGGCGTCGGATGATAGCTGTATTTGTCCGCGGGCATCTCTCCCGCAGCGGCGATAATGGCCTTGGCATGCTGCGCAACCATCTGCTTCACCGAATCCGACACTGGATTCGTCGATGCCGCGGCGCCCTGCGCTTGAGCTGCCAGCGGCACGAATGCTGCGATGACCACGAAAATCAGAAGGCGTTTCATAGCTCGCTCTCCTCTCCTTGCGACCCGGAAGCATAGCTCCGCCCCACGCCGGAGCCAAGAACATTCGCCTGCCGGCGCATGCACTTTGCGTTACAAAGTACTTGACAGAATTTCGCTCCAATGCTACTCTCCCCTCCATGAGCGTCCCTGAACCTTTCCGTCGCACCAACCCCCCGCTGGCTATCGATGACCATGCCCGCGAGAACCTTCGCTTCATTCGCGAGACCATGGAGCGCGCCGGTTCCTTTACCGCGGTTCCCGGATGGGGCGGCGTGGCCCTCGGCATCACCGCTCTCGGCGCTGCGTTTGTCGCCTCGCAGCAGTCTGCGCCCGCCGGATGGCTTACCGTCTGGCTGATCGAAGCGGTTGTCGCCGTGGCCATCGCCGGCTGGAGCGCCCTAGCCAAGGCCCGTCGCGCCCACGATTCCTTGCTTTCCGGCCCCGCGCGCAAATTTGCCCTTAGTTTCGTGCCGCCGGTCTTCGTTGGCGGAATCCTCACCTACGTTCTTTTCCACGCAGGCTTGGTCAATGCGGTCCCGGCCACATGGCTTCTGCTCTATGGAACCGGCGTTGTCACCGGTGGCGCATTCTCCATTCGCGCCGTTCCGTTCATGGGGCTCTGCTTCATGGTCCTTGGCACCGTGGCTTTCTTTTGCCCTGCGGCTTGGTCCAACATTCTCCTCGCAGTCGGCTTCGGAGGCTTCCATATCATTTTCGGCGCAATCATTGCGAGGAACTACGGTGGCTAAATCCGCTGCGGTGCCCGCATCACAGGAACGCTCCCCACAGGAGAAAGATCGCGCCGATCTGCCGCCGGCTCGCGGCCAAGCCGCCGAAGAATCCGCGCGTTCCCTCGACCGCCTGATCCACGAACGAACGCGCTTGGGCATTGTCAGCGCGCTCGCCGTCAACACCGCCCTTAGCTTCAACGCCTTAAAGAAGCTCGTGGGTGCCACCGACGGCAACCTGAGCGTTCATGCGCGCAAGCTCGAAGATGCCGGCTACATTTCATGCACCAAGTCCTTCGCCGGGCGTTTGCCGAAGACCGAATACCGTCTTTCGTCGGCCGGCCGGAAGGCGCTCGAACGTTATCTGGACCATATGGAAGCATTGATTCACGCAACGCGAGAAGGATAGGAGGGGCGAAATTTTTTTGCCTAGGACCTTTATGAGAGAAAGTACTTTGTACCTCGTTCCGCCCAAGCAGCTTCACGTGGCCATTCTCATGGACGGCAATGGCCGTTGGGCCGCCGCCCGCGGCCTTCCTCGTTCCGCCGGCCATCGCGCCGGCGTCGAAGCGGTTCGCCGCGCCGTACACGCCGCTCCGTCTCTTGGCATCGGCACGCTCACGCTCTTTGCGTTTTCCTCGAGCAACTGGCAGCGTGATCCGCAGGAAGTTGGCGCCCTGTTCGGGCTGCTGGAGAAATTCTTTTTCTCGGAGGCCTTCCGCGCCCAGGAGCACGATGTCCGCATCAGCGCCATCGGCCGCCGTGACCGTTTGCCCAGCACTTTGCTCTCTGCCATCGAAGCGGCGGAAACAGCCACGGCGCAAAACGATGGCCTCGACCTACGCATTGCCGTCGACTATTCGGCGCGCGAAGCCATGCTGCGCACCGCCTGCTGGATGATTTCCAGCACCGAAGTCACCCAGCGCGAATTCTCGCGCCGCCTCGCCGAGGTAACCCACTCACCCGCAGAATCGTCCGACGTCGATCTGCTGATTCGCACCGGCGGCGAGCAGCGCCTGAGCGATTTTCTCCTCTGGGAATGCGCCTATGCGGAACTGCACTTCACCGACCGCATGTGGCCCGATTTCACCTCAGCTGACTTGGAACTGGCCATTCGCGACTTTCATGCTCGCGACCGCCGCTTCGGCGCTGCCCCAGCAGCCCTCGCGAACGTCACCGCCAGTTGACGCGTGCAAAAGTCTAGGTCGATGGACTCGAAGCCGTCATCCAAGTTGGTTTCTTTCATGATAATCGGCTTGTGTAACTCTTGGCGCCGCTGGCGTTGGGGCCTCTTCACCATAGGAACGCTGTTCGCCATCGTGCTCGCCAACTATTGGATCGCCGACGAGATCTATTCCTACGTCCCCTACGTCCGCTGACCCGCCGCCCGGCCCCGCAGGGTGGAGAACGCCTTGCAAATCACGTGCTTCGCCGCTCCGGTCAGCGCCAGTCCATCCAGCTCCTGCTCGCTGGCCCACTGCACTTCGGTCACGTCCCCGCCCGGCTCGGCCGTTCCTTCGACGAACTCGCACAGATAATCCAAAATGACGAAATGATATTGCAGCAGGTCGTCTCGGTCCCGGAACACCTTCTCGTAAATCTCGATTAACTCCAAAACCCGCACCTGGACGCCGGTCTCTTCCCTCAGTTCGCGCTCGATTCCCTCCGCAATCGTTTCTCCGAGTTTCAAAATCCCGCCGGGAATCGACCATCGCCCTTCCATCGGCGGCTGCCCGCGCCGGATCAGCAAAACTCGCGATTCGTGGACCACCACGCCGCCGACCGCTACGATCGGCCGCTCCGGATACGCCCGGTTATCGGTTGGCGTCATGCCGCCGCCAGCGTTGCTTGACATGTGCGTTATATAATACGCTCTCCAGTGGTGATTTCGCTGCCAAGGAGAATTCGCCGTGGTGAGATGCTCGAAGTGCGATGCCGAAATTGACCTGGACGAAGACGAAGTTGAAGAGGGAGAAATCATCACCTGCCTCGAATGCGACGCCGAGCTTGAGGTGGTGCAGATTCATCCGGTTCGCTTGAACGTCATTTCGGATGATGATGACGACGAAGACGCCGTCGAAGCATTGGACGAGGATGGCGACGAATCCGACGATGACGAAGAGGCCGTGGTCGACGAAGAAGAGGACGAAAGCGAGCTCGACGAGTAGGAGGCCCTGCGGTTTAGACCGCTACATCTTTCCTCCTGCTGCGGTCATCTAATGCTTCGGGGTGTTATGCCCCGATTTTCGGACGAATCGCACGAGGGAGATCCCAGTTGAGAGCCACTCGGATTGCGTCTTCGGTCGCGTTTCTTCTAGTCGTGCTTGTCCTCTCCGGGGTTACCCTTCACGCGCAGGACGATCGTGACCGTTCCCAACTGCGTACGGTTCACGGGAACGTCATGGATAAAGACCAGAATCCCATAGCGAATGGAATCGTCTACCTGCAAAACAAGAAGACGAACAACATTAGAACTCAGATTTCGGATTCCCAGGGCCACTATCAGTTTACCGGCCTCGATCCCAACGACGATTTCGAGATTCACGCCGAATTCAAACGCCGCAAGTCCTCAAAGCACACCATTTCAAGTTTCGACAGCCGCAACGACATCGAAATCAATCTCACCATCCCCACTGATAAGTGAACGCTGCGTCGGTGTTTGTATTTGGGGGGATAAATCACGGGAACCGATAAAATCGTTGGTGCCGGCGGGGGGAATCGAACCCACGGCCTAGGGATTATGAGACCCTCGCTCTGCCACTGAGCTACGCCGGCACGTCCTTCGCGGGACGCTTCGATGCTACGGGTACCCTTCCCCTACTGTCAACAGCTCGTCCCGCACGTCGCAATCTTCGATCTCTGCTTTGCTCGAAGAGACAACAAGACGGGTGTCGCGGCCTCGGAAAATCCGCCTGAGATGACCTACTTTTTCTTGGCAGCCTCCGCGTACTTGCGCTGGAAACGCTCCACGCGCCCCGCGGTATCGATCAGCTTCTGTTTGCCGGTGAAAAACGGATGGCAACTCGAGCAGATTTCCACGCGTATCAAATCGCCTTTGTGCGTCGACCGCGTCTGAAACGTATGGCCGCAGGCGCAGTGCACTGTCACCGCGTGATAATCAGGATGGATTCCTTCTTTCATTTCCTTGGCTCCCTTGTCAGGACCGGTCTGCACGGTCATGCCCTTTGATCGCACGGCCGCGTCGCTAGGTCCCGAAGCAAACCCTAATGATACGCGATTCCTGCTTTGTCGCCAACCACGCTCGAGGCAGCCCCTGTCTTTCTCCACACAATCTCGCATTCCTTGGTGGGCCCGGCGTAAACTCGTGATAGAATCCAGGACATCGTCATACAGGCAACGCCTTCCCGTTGCTCCCTGCGTTAAGTAACTTGATGAAACGGGGAGTGACGAGAATCCCCAGCTCGCTTCAGGCTAGCGGTTCCCGAAATGGAATAAGCCCCGGCCGTTTGCATGACCATGCCTTCCTCGAGGAACTATCGGTGGTGGATTACCGGCAACTCGCCTATCGAAGCCATCTGGGACGGGACGAACGCTCGCATCCAGCGCCCGGTGAAGACCAATGAGCGCTGACCTCAGCGTTACCGGAGGCGTTAGCCGCGCAGCAATCGAACCACGCGCTGCCCTGGTATCCTCGGCCCCAAATGTCGAGACCGCCGCCAGCCGAACCACATTCCTTTCAAATCTCCTCATCTGGCTCATGTTTTTTGTGCCGGTTCTTTGCCTTCAATGGTATGACCACGCTTTCCTCGGTGAATTTGGCAACTATCCTGATGAGCCCGCCCATTACGTGACTGGGCTGATGATTCACGATTATTTCGCGAGCCTGCACTACTTCTCTCCCATACGGTTCGCTGAAAATTACTACGTACATTATCCGAAGGTGGGCATCGGCCATTGGCCTCCCGTTTTCTATCTCATGCAAGCGCTCTGGACTCTGCTCTTTTCCACCTCGCACGCGTCCCTGATGGTGCTTATGGCCGCCTTCTCGGCAATGCTTGCTCTCACTTTGTACAGCATGCTCAAGGACACTCTTGGCCGTCCCATTTCCTTCGCTGCTGCATTCGTCCTTCTGGCCATACCGGCGGTGCAGGCGCAAGCGGGAATGCTCATGGCCGATATTCCCGTGGCACTTTTCTCTATCCTTGCCGCCTGGAGTTTCGCCCGATTCCTCGACACCGAACGCTCCGCCGAAGCCCTTCGCTTCGGCGCCTTCTCCACCCTTGCCATCATGACCAAAGGCAGCGCCTTGGCCCTTGTCCTGGTGCCGGTAATCGCGATTCGTCTTTCACGCAAATGGGATCTCTGGCGCCGCCCTGCACTCTGGGCTTCTGCGGGGATTGTCTTAGCGGTCTGCGGGCCGTGGTATTGGCTTACTCGCAGGATGCTATCCGGAAGCTGGGAACCGGATCGCTCCGGTTGGCTGGACGTCGCTTCCTTTTACCTCAAGCACACTTTCAGAATGCTCGGTTGGGGCTTGGCCATTTTAGCCTTGGTCGGCCTCCTCGTCGTTTGCCGTGAATTCCTGCGCGCGTCAAACGTAAGCGCCCTGTGGGCTTCCCTCATCGCACTCGCCGCCGGCCTGTTCATTCTGCTCTTCACCATTCCCACGGGCACGGATGACCGCTATCTTTCCCCGGTAATTCCCGTTGCCGTGGCCTTCGCCGCCTTGGGAGCCAGCTACATCGCTTCGAAATTGCCAGCAAAGTGGCCCTCCGCAGCGGCGAGCGTCGCGCTTCTCGTTTCGTGTTTTGTTTTCACGGGCCTCAGATTCCCGCGCGCGTATTCGCACGGCTACGGAGTCGTGGCGCAAATGCTCGTCTCCGATCCCGTGCTCGACCATTCGGTGATTCTGGTTTCCTCCGACGCCATAGGCGAGGGCACGCTCATCTCCCAGATCGCCATGCGCGATCACCGCCCCGGCCACATTGTCTTGCGCGCCAACGAAGTCCTCGCGCGCAGCGATTGGAACGGCGCCAATTACCGCCTCTTTTTCTCTGCCTCGCACGAGCTCGAGCGTTATCTGGAATCCATCCCGGTTCGCGCCGTCGTAGTTTCTCTGCCCCCGCCGGACGCTCCGCTCCAGCCGCACCAAACCTTACTCAGCCGAACCCTGGCAGCCAACACCGCAAATTGGAAACTACAGAGAACTTATCCTTCCTGGCGAAAAGGCGTCGAGTACCCCGGTTCTATCCAGGTCTATCTGCTTCACGGCCATTTCGGAGGCGGCTCCGCGATTCACATCGACATGCAACGCATGCTCGGTCGCGTGTTCACTCTCCAGCCGGCGATCCAGCCGACCTCCTCCACACAGTAAACATCACAAGCATCCGTCGTGCCGCATCCATGGACGCGCCAGTACAGCATTCGCCGAGATTTCACCGAGCAGTAACGCGCCCGTATTTTCGCTCCGCTACAGCAGCACCGCGGAGGCGTCCCATGAACGCGAAGAGGCTAGTACTGGTAGCAGCGGTGGCGGCAGTGGCTCTGGCGTCGTGGACGCCCGGAACGGTGGCTGATTCTGACGCCCTAGGTTCGGGCAAGATCAAGCATGTGTTGCTGTTAAGCATCGACGGCATGCACGCCGTCGATTTCTACAACTGTTCCCACGGCATTGCCGGTGTGAACAATGGCAATCCTTACTGCCCGAACATGGCCGCCTTGAGCCAGACCGCGATCAACTATGTGAATGTCACCTCCTCGAAGCCTTCCGACTCGTTTCCCGGGCTGGCGGCAATCGTCACCGGCGGCTCGCCGAAGTCCACCGGCCTTTACTATGACGTGGCTTATGACCGCTCGCTCGATCCCCCGACCATCACGACTGGCACCGGCTTGGCCGGTGGCGCCTGCACTCCGTATGCCTTGCCCACCGGAACGACCACCGATTTCGACCAGGGCATCGAGATCGACGATACCAAGCTGAACGGAGGAGCGCCCGGCGCCTCGCCGACCAATGGCGGCATCGCCTCGATTGACCCGCGGAAGCTCGTGCGCGACCCGCAGATGGGTTGCGCGCCCGTCTATCCTTGGAACTTCGTTCGCACCAACACGATTTTCAGCGTCGTGCATGCCGCCGGCGGGTACACCGCGTGGATCGACAAGCACGCTTCGTATTCCTTCACCGCCGGACCCGGCGGCACCGGCCTGAACGACTACTATTCGCCCGAAGTCGACTCCAACGTCATTGCGCTGCCCGGCGTAAGCACCTCTGAAGGCATTTCCTGCGCCAACATTCGTGATACTTCTTCCGCCGGCTCCGTTTGGTCCGCCAGCTTTCAAAACATTCAATGCTACGACGCTCTCAAAGTGAAAGCTCTCCTCAACGAAATCGCCGGCAAGACGCACACCGGCGGCGCGGCGCAGATACCCGCCCTCTTTGGTATGAATTTCCAGTCCGTGTACATCGGGGAAAGCGTGGTTGAGCCCGGCGTGGGCACGGGCGGTTACAAAAACGCCGCCGCCGAACCCAGCGATGAACTGCTGAAAGAGATCGAGTTCGTAGATGCCTCCGTCGGCGACATCATCGAGGCGCTCATGGATGCTGGCATATACAACGACACGCTGGTCGTTATCACTGCCAAGCATGGCGAATCGCCCATCGACACCAGCCAGTATGTCGCCGACGGCACGAATACTCCCGCAACCCTGCTCGGCCCGGCCATTCCGTTCTCGGAGTCGCCGCTAAATACCACCGGCATTGGCGCAACGGAAGATGACGTCTCGGTGCTTTGGCTGAAACCAGGCGAGAGCATACCCGCGGCCGTAAACCTGCTCGACGCAAACGCCGCAGCCATCGGCCTCGGCGAGATCTACTACGGCCCCACGCTCGCGCTGAACTACGGCGTCGGCGGCCTCGCTGCCGGCGAGGACCCGCGGTCGCCAGACATCATCGTCACGCCAAATGTCGGCATAACCTACTCCGGCAGCACCACCATGATCGGTGACCACGGCGGTTTCGCGCACGACGATACCAACGTCATCCTGCTTGTCGCCAATCCGAGCTTCAGCTCGCAGACCGTTTTTGCCGGAGTCACCACCATGCAGGTCGCTCCCACCATCCTGCAGGCGCTGGGCTTGAGTCCTTCGGCCCTCGACGCCGTGAAGATCGAAGGCACGCCGGTGCTGACCGAAGTCGCGGCCGAGTTGGCAAAATAGCTGTGGCCTTCGCCCGGGCGGCGGCCGCACGCATCTGGGTTCTTGCTGTCGGGATTATTCTCCCGCCGGCTTGAATCCGTACTTCTCGAAAACTCCCTGCGCTTTCTCGCTCGTCAGAAAGTCCAGGAAGCGTTTCGCCTCGGCGGGTTGTTTGGAAGCCTTCAAAGTAGCCACAGGGTAGATCGTTGGCGCATGCGAATCCTCCGGAGCGGTCGCCACCACGCTGACCGCTGCCGAAATCTTCGCGTCTGTGGCGTAGACGATGCCGGCATCCACGTTGCCTGTAACCACATAGGTAAGCGCCTGACGCACGTCCTTCGTGAGCACAAGCTTCGGTTTCAATTGCTCGTAGAGCTGGAAGTGAGTCAGCACTTCCTGAGCATATTTCCCGGCGGGAACCGTTTGCGGATCCCCGATGGCAATCTCTTTCACTTCCGGTCGCGCCAGATCCTGAAAACTCGAAATCCCGCTCTTCCCCTTCGGAACGATTAACACCACGGTGTTCTTGACCAAATCCTTCCGTGTCCCGGGTGACAGCAGCCCCTCCGACTCGAGAGAGTTCATCTGGTCTTCCGACGCGGAAACGAAAACATCAACCGGTGCGCCCTGTTCGATCTGGTGTTGTAGCGTCCCGGAACCTCCCAGATTGAAGTGAATCACGGTGCCGGGCGCCTCGGCATAATACAGTTGCGCGATTTCATCGAGCGCGTCCTTCAGGCTGATCGCCGCTGAAACCGTGAGCTCCACCTTGGTCTGCGCCGTGGCACGAGGCCTGCCGTAGCCGGAGACGACCGCGAGTGAAGCCGCAAGAATCGCTGCAAGAGACATTCGGAGGTCGTTCGATCGCATTGGTGAACTCCAGTCGTATAGCTGCTTTTACATGGTCATTTCGCCCAGCGCATTGCGCCGGGCGAACGGTTTGCGCGTTCTTCGGCGCGCCCGCAAATCTCGGTCCGCCGCGAAAGCGATCAGAAGACGAAACGAGTACCTACTGTCGGAGCAAAGTTGCTGTTGTAGTCATAGGGCACGCCGGGTCCATGCGGAATGGCAATGGCCAGACCACCGGTCACCCAGGAATACGCAATTCCCGCAAAACCGTCGAATCTCTTGGTGAAGTGATGATCCGCATAGAGCGACCCCTCGTTGAGGCTGCCCGCGCAGGAACTGCGGAAACCGGCTGCGACCGAGCAGGTCTGCGGAAAACGGAAGTCATTCTGCTGCTGTTGATACCAGGCGAAAGTGATATCGGTCTTGCTGCGGTAGGTGTACTTCACGCCCGTCCACCAGATCTGCACCAGCTTTTCCGAATCAAGATTCTGGTCTTCGACTCCGCTCATGAAATAGCCGCCCTGGTCGGAGGCGCCCACACCCAGCGGGTTGTGCGGGTTGTTCTGCCAGATGTATTCATAGCCGGCGAAAAACTTGAACGGGTCCCACGTATACCTGAGAGCGACCATAACCGCGTAGTTGTCGGTCACGATGCCATACAGCGTGTTGGCTGTGTCGATCAGATTGGGGCCGCTGATGTAGTTTGTATTGATGCTGTCCTCGGTCGATTGCAGTGCTGCCCCCGGGCTCTGGCTCTGCGGCCCTTGCAAGGGATTCAATACGCTGATCGCCTGGTTGTAATGTTGGGCCACGAGGTCGGCGGAAAGCTTGCGGTACCCTCCGCCGACGTCGAATCCATAGGCGTTGTTATGCGCCTCTTCCGCCGTGCACGTGGTGGCGCTCCAGATTGTGGCGGTCGTGTAGCAGCCCGCAGAACCATCGGCGAATTTATACATCGCCCCGAAATGCACGGCGCGATAGGTGATGCGATACTTCAGGGCGTCGTCCCAACGGGCATCCTCGGTGTCGCCGCCGCCGGCCATCGTGCCGTTATATCCGATGTACGAAAAGTCATAGCTGCCTCCCGCCGGATCGTAAAGCAGCATCTCATCGGTACCCAGAGCGCGCTGGCGCCCGTAGGTCAGCGTGCCGTAAAGCGCGGACGACACGCCGGCGTAAATTTCATCATTGAAGGGTTGGCCCGCGCGAGTGCCGTCGATGGCCTCCGAATAGCTGGCTCTGGGAAGGCCGTTGTTGATGATGTCGGTTTCTGACGCGTTGGCCAGCAGGCCGGACTGCGGATTGATGCCGGTGGAGGCGTTGAACACAACCGACCAGCCAGGCGCGAACTGTTCTTTTCCTCGGATGCCCAGACCCGTCTGCTGCAGGTTGTTTGGCGCGATAAGGAATCGATGTTGATAGCCGTTTCGGTTCACCAGAGATTCGCCTTCATAGTTGTAGCCGTTTTCCGGTAACCCGTGGCTGACATAGCCGACTCCGATGTCATAAGCGCCGTATACCGTGACGCCGTGCCAGGTCAGTGCGCAATCCGTGGTGGCGAACTCATGGCCGCTCGTGCAGGGGTCGGCGTTGCTCACCTGTGAGCTGCTGTCCGTTCCCGCCTGTCCTTTTGCGCCGGGCGCGCAGACGAAAGCGGCCAAGCTCAGTAGAAGTGCAGTCCAACCAATTCTCATATATCTCCTCTTGTCTCCGCCCAACAAAGCATAGGGTTACGGTACGTGCCGGGGTTCACAAATCTATACGAATAGAAATGATAAGTCAAAGCGATTAACTACACATCTTGTGATGGCCGATAGTCTTCATAGGTCTCGCAGAGGTTGGATTTGAGGAGGGCGGGCGAGCGGCGACAGCGTCAGGGCAAGATGATCATCACTTCCGTCGACTTGATGAGCGCGGCGACCGTCTGCCCTTTCTTCAGCCGCATTTCGCGAACCGCATCTGCCGTGATAATGGAGGTGATGTGTTGTCCGCCGATCGATAGACTTACCTGAGCCATCAAGCCGCTGATTTTAACGTCCATGACCCGCCCCACCAGCTGGTTGCGGCCGCTGATGCGCCGAAAGTTCGTTCTGCGTTCGTGCACTTCACCTTTCTGGCCTGCACGATACAGAAATTTGTCCACTTCCTTTTCTGGGACGCGGTGGTGTCCTCCGGCCGTTTTTACCGTGCGAATTTTGCCGTGGTAGATCCACTGCTTCAGCGTCGGGTAACTGACGGCCAGAATTTGTGCGGCTTCTCTGGGCGTGTAGAGTTTTGCAGGCTTCATCGGAAAGGCTCGCTGGTCGCGAAAGCGATCGTAATCTCACCGCTCGGGAAGTGTCAACGCAGCCATCCTGCTTCTCCAAGGCGGGTCAGTTCGCCGCCTTCAGAGAATCGTTGTAAGAGTGCCGCGCCCATCCCAGGTAATGCGGATTCGTGCCGTTCGCCTCGTCGAGCCGCTTCAGCATCTGCTCGATCAGTTCGCCATAATCCGGAGTCCGCAGCGCAATCCCCATCTTCGCCAGATTCTCGCCGCTCAGTCCGTCGTAAGCCATCGCCAGATAATCCTGGCTGACCCTCTGCACTTTGTCCGCCATTTGCTCCACGCTCTCCCCGTCTCCCGGACTGCTGAGCTCGTACATCATCAACGTCACGCGCGGCACCGCCGTCAGCAGCATCCGGCGTTCTTTCCGATCGCCCTTGAGCAGTTTGTTCTGAATGTCCGCATTCACCGTCATCCCGGCCGGCTCGGCGATGCCGCGCACCTCGCGAAACGCGTCCACCAAGCCCGGCAGAAATCGCAAATTCCCCGCGCCTTTGTTTTCCGGCCGCTGTTGCGGCTCCACATCCAGGTGAATTCCGTCGAATCGCTCGCCCGGATGCCTCGCGTTGAATTGCACCACGATTCTGGCGTGCTCCAGCAGCGTTTCTCTGTGTTTCCCCGGCTCGTCGGCGTCCGTGCTTGAGAGCAGTGCCTCTACGCGAATCCTCGCACCCTGCAGCAGTGCGATCATGCGCGCAAGTTGTTCCTCTTCGCCCGCCTCACTCTGCGCGGAGATCGACACGTACACTTCGTTGATGCCCTCCGATTTGCAGAAATCCCGCAGCGCCTCCGCGGCGCCCGGCGCTTCCAGCACCGTCGGACTTTTCCACACCCACAGCCCATGAATCAGCGCCGAGTCCGCTTGCGCGAATGCGGATACAGTGCATGCGCCGACCAGCACCGCACAAACCGCCGTTCCGTGCATCATCGCCGCAAGCCGCCGCCGTTTCACGCCTGCCATCCTAGCTCAGAGATGCGGATCGATATATAGCCAGGCCTCGGGGTCACGCGCGCGTCTCGTACCCAAGAAGAAATGTCTTCTATCGCGCGCTCCCCGCTTGCAGCTTCCGCGCGCGTCTCCGCCGCACAAACCGAACCAGCAGGAACCCAATCGCAATGAGCGCCACCACCATCAGCACTGCCAGCGCAATGAGTATGCGAATCGAATTGATCATTACGAACTTGCCGCTCGTGGTGTAGAACCCGTTGAAACTCCCCACTGCCGCCGGCAGCGCCAGCAGATCATCCTTCGTCATTGGCAGCGCGCGCTCATGCGGATGGTATTGCGATTCCCACGGAAACAGCTCGCCGCGGGCATCCATTTCGATGTGTCCGCCCAGCACGTAGCTCACCGGCCGGTCCTTCACAAACGCCGCCGCTCTTTGCGCGCTCGCCAAATCTGCACGGGCGTCGTCGATTAGCAGCCGCCCCGGCATCAGAAAGTCTCCCGAAAAAAACAGCCCCGTATTCCGGTCGTAAAACGACACCTCCGTCTCGTTGTGCCCGGGCGTCGGAATCGCGTCAATGGTTCGCCCGCCCAGTTCGATCTGCGCCGTGCCGCCGGGCCAGTCCGTGAACTTGTAGTACCGTCGCACGCTGTCGATATCAAATCCCACCACCTCCACATTCGCCAAACGCGCGAACTGCCCATCGCCGGCGCGATGGTCCAGGTGCCGGTGCGTATGCACCACCAGCAAAGCAAGCTTCGCCGTTCCCTCTCCGGGGAGCAGTTGCATCACCGTCCTTTCAAGCGGCATCTCGTTCGGGTCCGCCACGTCGCCCGTATCGATCAGCAGCGCCTTCGTCGACCCAATCAGCAGGTACATGAACGGCGCCTCGAACGTCGAGCAAAGATTTTCCCGCAGGATATAAGTCTGGGCGTTGTACGCATGCACCTGCAGCGGAGGCTGCGGACTCGCCTTGCAGTTCTGTGCGCCTTCATTCCAGTGAACGTCCATCGTCCCAGGCACGAGTTGCGCCTGCGCGGCCGCGGCCGCAAACACCATCGCCACAGCCAGCCCGATGCAGGCGCCAAGCCACGAAACGGGCCACGAAGAAGTCCTGAAAGCACTCCTGAAAACCGTCCGGCGCATAATCCTTACGCCTCCTTTCGCTCAGGCCGCATCGCATCGAGCGCGCCCAGCCATAAATCCACTGCCCGGTCCACGCGCTTGCGGTCATGCGTCGTGCAATAATCCAGCATAAATCCTCGCAATCCGTCGAGGACCACCGTCGCAAACGCCCGCGCCGACCGGCGCGTATGCCCTTTGCGGCACAGCGGCTCGGCGATCAGTTGCAGCCAGTCCTCGATGGTCGCACGCAAGAACTCTTTGTAAACTCCGGGACGGCGCAGCGCCATTCCGTACGCCTCGAAGAAAAGGCGGAAGAGCGGTTCGGAATCGTCCGCGCTCATCTGCTTCCAAACTCTCCGGCACTCCTCCGCAAAGCTCGCCGCCTTCACCCCGGCATAGCTCGCGCGCTGCCGTTGCCGCACCTCCGCCAGCACCTCGACCACCATTTTTTCTTTCGAGCCGAAGTAGTAGAGCAGCACCCGCGGGCTCGCCCCGACCGCCTTCGCCAGCGGCCGCAGCGACAGGCCCGTCAGGCCGTGCCGGACCAGATACCGCATGATCGCAGCCCGCAGCTCCTCCGGCCGCTTTTCATTCGCCGTTCGGCTCACCGTGCTATGCTACTATTCTTGAAACATTCGTTTCAAGAACAATCGCCTCAGCTTTCGGCGTCTCGAATTTGACAAAGCCTGGGCCTCACTGGACATGATGAATTAACTGGACGGCCAGGATTCTCGTACCGACGCACGGGAGGGGTGGAGACCGAGGCCCATCAAGACGGCCAGAGTGTCGAGGGTAATAAGATCCCACTTCGGCAGGTCGCCCCAGCGCCGGGCGGGAGATTAGCCGCGCGAGGAGTGGGGCTCCCCATCGGTTGTAACGCGCATCCGTTCGCCCCCCATCGCTTTAGAGGCTTCATCGGTGAGGTGCCTTCATCAGCTGCCAATGGATGGCCGGGTTGGAATCGAGCAGCCATTTGATGTGCCGCGGCTGGGGCGCGTAATCGTCTAAGCGCACCGGTCGCTCTTATGACGTAGTGGATTGGTTTCCACGCGTGTGCGGAACCGTGCTCACCTTGGCCCCGGTGGCAGAAATGGGAGCGAAAAGCCTTCTGGGCAGAAATGGAGCTGCAGGATAGACGATGGCATTTCTTCCCCTTGTGCAACTCGTGTTTATGGCTACAGCGCGATCGGAGTAACACGTTACGTTTTGGGTTGCTCGCCGAATTTAGCTGACCCAATCGCGGAGCTCAATGATATCGTGATGACAGACGCTGTTTCGGTTTCTCTTGGTGGTACTAAGAGAGTACTACTGCAAGATCGAAGCCTGTCTTCAGCGACGGGGCGAGTAAACGCCAGTCTTGCGTTCAGGCCGTGGTTAGGTTCGCTGCAGAGACAACGTGTCGGAAAAGATCGGGAGGAAATCAATGAAGCGATTTTCGTTTGGCCAACTTGCGCTCATTTGCGGTGTCGCCATGATTTTCGTGACCGGCTGTGGGTCAGGCAGTAGTTCCACTTCGTCTCCTCCCCCGCCTCCAGCGATCATCGTCACGATCACGAACAAGATCAGCAGTATCGCCCCGGGCGATGCCGCCCTAACCTTCAATGCTACCGTCCAGAACGACTCTTCGAACAGTGGCGTCACGTGGGCAATTAATGCAGGTGGCTCGAGCTGCCAGCCAACATGCGGCTCGCTCACTGGGGCCACCACCACGAGCGTCACCTACACTCCTCCGTCGAGCGTGCCATCGGCGCCGGATAACGCCCCGACGCTTGTCGCCACTTCCGTCGCTGACACTTCGAAGTCCGACTCGGATTCCTTCACCATCAGCACAAGCTCGAATGATAACGGGGAAGCGAGCGGCCAATACGCATTTCTCGTCGGCGGATTCGATGACGCCACCGGCGATCAGTTCGCATACATCGGCAGTATCTCGGTCAATGGCCAAGGAGCCGTCACGGGCGGAATCGAGGACCTTAATCTTCCCTCAGGCGTGCAAAAGAGTGTGGCCATCACCGGGGGCACCTATACCCTTGGAGCAGATAATCGGGGCACAGCCAGCGTCACCACAGCGCTCGGCTCGCAGACGTTTGACTTCTCCGCCGGGACGATCGTTGGCGGTGTCGCCACGAAATTGCACGTGATCGAATTTGACGACTCAAATGGCACAACTGGGCGGCGCGGTTCCGGCGTAGCCTACTTGCAGAACTCCTCGGCATTCGGCGTCTCGAGCCTGAGCGGCCCATTCGCATTCCAGCTCGTCGGGCAAGCGGCGCCAGCAGGGTCAAGGGCCGTCGAAGTGGGCGGCTTTACGGTGAACAGTGGAAGCGTCACTGGCACAATCGATGTCAACGACAGCACTGTGGGGTTTTCTCCGGGCAATGCGTTCACTTCCATGATTTCGTCGACTCCGGCGACGGCCACGGCCGGACGCCTTACCAATCTAGTCACCGTGGCAGGACAGATGAGCAACCAGGTGGCCTACATTGTTTCCTCAGGCCAGATTTTGGTGATGACCACGGATTCGATTTCCAGCGGCCTTCTCAGCGGCCAGGCTATGCAGCAAGCCAAAACCAATTTCACGACCGCTGACATGAGCGGCACGCTGATTCTTTACGATACGGGACTCTCTTCGACCGCCGGCGACGGTTATGTGGAAGCGGGTCCGATGACCTTCAACACTGCAGGCCCGTCCGGGACCTTTGACCTGTCCACCATCAATCCAGCGGTTGCCGGCATTGGAACCCTCAGCGGTTCCTTCAGCAGCTATGCGGTCACCGCGAACGGCAATGTCACCCTGACCGGCGCTACCGCCCTGCCGGATTTTTGGCTCATCAATTCCAATGAAGCGTTCATGATGGGCACCACCAACACCGTCAATAGCGGGTTTATCGAGGCGCAAGAGACCGGCACATTCAGTAATTCCTCCATCAGTGGAAACTACTTTGTGGGCTTACCGCAATATCAGTCAGTAACCGCCGGAACGGTGGTTTCGGGAGTCGCCAGCTCTACCGGAAACGGCACGCTTAACCTCACCCTTGATTCAAGCTCTGCCGGTGGTCAGCTTCTCACCGCACAGTCTCAAGCGCTCACTTTGACGCTCGGTACTCCGCCACCGTCAGGCGAATTCACCGACAGCGGTGGTGGGGTGATCTTCGTCATTTCGGCGACAACGTTTGTGAGGATCAGCCCTTCGGGCACCGGTCCGATACTTACGATTGCGGAGCAATAGCGCAGAATCCGAGAAGGGCTTCTATGTTCTCGGGAGAGTTGCCGCTGCGGCGTCAGCTGAGGCTACCTGAACGTCTTGAAAATCCGGTGCCGGCAGGGGGAAGCGAAGCCTAAATTCCGCTCTGCGTTTTCAATCGTTCCTATCCCGGGTGACCACCCCTTCAGGTGGGTGACGATTTTTCTCTGCTGGCGACCTGCTTTCCCTCCGTGAGCAGAGCAAAGAACCAAGACACAATTCACTCAGGGGACGGTGGCACTGGCTTGGTTCGAGTAGGAGCTTTCTGCGCCGCTCGCGCTTACCGCGGCCACCACGTAGTAATACGTTACTCCAGCTTGTACGGTACTGTCGGTGTAACTGAGGCCAGTGACTAAGCTGCTGTTCAGCAAGAGAGTGTAGGGCCCGCCGGACACGCTGCTGCGATACACGTTGTACCCGGCGACTGACGAAGTGCTGGCCACCCAGGAAAGCGTCACCCAGGGCTGCGAGGGCTGCACGCCCGTGCCGGAGAGGCCGATCGTCAGCGTTGCGTTCGAGGCGTTGCTGGTAATTGTGATGTCGCCTGATGAAGTTGACGCAGTTGTTGGAGCGAAGACTACGGTGAGCGTCGCCGACTGCCCCGCCGTTATCTTCTCGCCGGTAGATAGGCCCGTGGTGGCATAGCCCGAGCCCGACAGGGTAATGGACGAAACGGATACGGTCGAGCCGCCCGTATTTTTCACGGAAACGGCCTTGCTGGTGGGACTGCCGATATCCACATCGCCGAAAGAGAGGCTTGAAGGGCTCGCGGCCAGTGTTCCCGGCGAAGAGGCAACGGCCGTGCCGCTCAGCGGCAGCTTGACGGAGCCTTCCATCGACGTGAAAAGAGTCGCGGTGCCGGAGACGGCTCCGGCTGACTCCGGTTCGAAGCGAACGCTAAACGAGATGCTCTTGCCGGCGGCGATGGTGACAGGCGTACTGATGCCGGTCAGCGAAAATCCAGTGCCGGAAATGGTTGTTTTGTAGAGGTCGATGCTGGTTATACCCGTGTTCTGGAGAGTTTCGCCGCGCGTGGCTGTGGAGCCGACGACGACGCCGGTAAAATCAATGGACGAGGGTGTAAGCGTAAAAGTCTGAGCGAGCCCCGTGCCGCTGAGCGAGACAGTACTGGCTTTTGTGGACGCGTTGCTGGAGATGCTCAGGGTGCCCTTGGCGCTGCCGGCGCTTTTGGGGTCGAACCAAAGCGTGGCGGAACTGCTTGCGCCCGGCTCGATTGTTTTTGGCGCGTCGAGCGTCCCCAAGGCGAACGGCCCGGACACAGTTACCTTGGAGAGGGTGAGCGCCGCCTTACCGGAGTTCTTGATGGTGAGTGTGCGAGATACGGACAGGGTCACGTAGGCGCTGCCAAAGTTGATCGTGGTGGAACTCAATTCCATGTCCTGGGCGGCAGCCCGATTTGCGCATGCGACCAGGGAGATCAGCATAATGACAAAAGCAAACGCGGTGCCTCGGCCGTGGCGCACAACCGCAAAAGCCCGCGAAGGGAGAGCTAAAACAACAGAAGACCCGTTGCCCGAATAGGATTGCAAGGTTCCGTTCTGCCACGGGCTTGGGCGTCATAAAGCTAAGTCCCGCACGTACGAGCTAACAACTGTCCTTGCGGACAGCTTTGGGGCAATTGGCCGACCTGTACCGAATGGCGGGAACGGTATCCTGATACACGGCGTTCGCATCATGAAGAGGCCCTTTCGATCTTCCCCTTGAGAGTCACTAATTTGGCGTCAAGCGCGCGTTGGATTGCAATGTCGATGCGGCAGCAGGGCATGAGCGCAACGGTCAATGCCTCTTCGGACTAGGTCCTCGACATCCCGAGGTTCGATTTCGTTCTTCCGTCCCAACAAAGTGAGACTTCGCGTCGCGAGCGGTCGAGCGCAAACTGTTGCACAAACATCGCTGGAAAGTTGCATATCCCGTAGTCTGCAAAGAATCGCACCAGTTTCGGCGTTGGAGAATTGAGTCCCCCGTGCGGGAGCTCTTCCAGCGTCACGTTTGTTTAGACGTGCCAACTACCGACTTGTTTTGAGCGAGCTAGCCGCTTAGATCCCACTCAGAAACAATTTAGATGGATTTCAGCTCGCTTCTCGCTACATTGCGGCATTTTGGTACGCCTCTTGCCTGACCTCTGCTGGGGAAGCGGGTTACCATACCCTTTGGCCGACCCAGGAGGCGAGATGGATATGACGCGATACCCAGGTTTTGCTAGAGCAGCAGTCCACGTGGCTATGGGAGCTTTTGTTCTCGGTGTGTTGTTTTTCGCGGCGCTTCCGCGCGCCAGCGCCAATAGCGTGACGATCACTTATTACACGATCGCCTGGAACGACCCTGACGCCAACAACTTGGCGCACGGTGTCTTCAACAACGAGGTGCAAAACAACCTTGGGCCGAACGGCCTCCCGGTGTTGAACACGCCTGCCTACGGCTGCACCTCGGGCTGCTACAATCCGGTTGGCGCACCCGGCAATGTCGTAACCAGTGGTCCAGGCGCCGGTGAGATTACCTATTGGGATCCGTCGCTCAACCCGTACGTCACGGAAACCGGCACCGCCACCGTGTCGTTGCCCTTCAGCGTTCCCTCGAATTTCTTTCCGCCGAACGGAACGGGCGTTGCTGACGGCTACCCTTATGGCTACCAAGCCGCGGTACTCTCCGGCAATTTGATCGTTCCGGCCCATACCTCGGAGACCATTTCCTTCAATATCGGCGCCGATGACATGGCTTTCGCCTTCCTGAACGGCCAAGTTGTTTGCGATCTCGGCGGTGTGCATGCCTCAACTGCGGGAACGTGCGTCTCTCCGATGACCCTGAGCACGGGCACCTACAGCCTTGAAGTGTTCTTTGTCGACATCAATCAGTATCAGGCTGGCTTGACTTTCGGCATCAACACCTCGGGCATCATCACAACGCCGCCTACCAGCTCCACTCCCGAACCGGGAACCCTGCTGCTTCTGGGCTCAGGTTTGATGGGGTTTGTGCCGCTGATTCGTCGACGCTTCGCTAGAACTTAGCTGCGTCGGACCGTAAGCCGGGGACGTCGTTGCGGCTGCTGTCCAGCTTATGCTGTGCCGGTTAGGCCGTTCTCAAGGGCAAGTCAACGTGGGCGTCGGCAGTCCGGAATGTATGGTCTGCCGCTTCGCCCCAGGCGCAAAAGCGACGACATCACAAGGTTGGTCTCGGTCGTCACTTGTCACTCGTCGCTGGCTTTCCCCCTGTCCTTTCGTCCAAGTTCTTCTTTGGGGTCAGTAGATCCATTCGGTACTAGAACGACCTCTGCCTTAGCAGTAACCTCGAAGTTCACTAATTCCCTGGTTCCCCGGAGGTCCTATGCACCAGCGCAACTTTGTAGCTGTTTGCTTCCTCCTCCTCCTAATCGGTGTCAGCGCTCTGATTTCTGCGCCTCAGACCGCTTCGGCCATGCCGCCTCCTCTGGAGCGCGGCACCCTGATCGCCCTCGTCGCCGGCGGCGCCCTTCCCGAAACCATCGTTTCCTACATCCAAACCGATGGCCTCGCCTTTCAGCCCGACAACACCTTTCGCTCGCTCTTGACCGTCGCCGGCGCCGACGCCACCATCCTCGACGCCCTGTCGTCGGCCAAAGTCACTGCCACGGAGCCAGCTCTCCAGCCCGAAGATCAGCAGCGCCTGCAGCACTTGGCCAATGCGGGCCAGCTGATTGGCCAAAAGAAATACGACGATGCCGCCAAGGAATTGACCGCCGATCTAGCGGGCGGCTTCGACAAACCCGAAGCCGGATTCGTCATGGGCTATTTGCTTGTCGTCCAGAGCCGATGGAGCGACGCAGTCGCCGTGTACGGTGCGCTGCTGCAAGAGGACCCCACGTTCCTGGAAGCTCACACCAAGGCTAGCTTTGTTCTGTACCAGTTGGGAGATGACAACGACGCACTGAATGAAGCCAACGCGGCGCTAGCCGTCACCCCAAATAACGCCCAAGCGCACATGTACGCTGGCTTGGCCCTGGGCGATCTTGGGAAGTACGACGCCGCGCAAGGTCAGTACAACGAAGCTCTGCGCATCAAGCCGGACTACCCGGCCGCTTACATGGATTTCGGCATTTTGTTGATGAACCAAAAGCAGTTCGACGCCGCGATGGTCCAATACCGGAAGGCTCTCCACTTCGATCCGAATTACGCCCTGCCTCACTACAATCTTGGCGTTGCATTCGACGGCAAGGGCGACATCGATTCCGCCATTCGTGAATATCGCGAAGCCCTTCGCCTCGATCCATCGTCCTTCAATACTAGAAACAACCTCTCACAAGATCTTATCGAGCGCCGCATGTACGGTGAGGCCACAGTGCAGCTTCGCGAGATGGAAAAGATGTTTCCGAACGCGGAAGTCTGCCATCTCTGCCTCGCGACCGCTCTTTACAATACGGACAAGTACGACGAGGCCGCTTCAGAATTTCGCACTGCCATTCAGCTCGATTCCTCCGATCCAGCCCCACACGATGGTCTGGGCAATGTATTGGAAGCGCAGAAAGATCTCGACGGCGCTCTCAAGCAATACCTCATCGCCGAATCGTTAGGTTCGAACTACGATACGGCCTACACAGACGCGGCCCGAATTTACCTAATGGAAAAAAATTACGCCGGTGCCATTCAGTCTCTGCATCACGCCGAATCCATCGCTCCTGCCGACAGTTCCATGCACGACCTCCTTGGTCAGGCGCTCGAAGGGTCTGGCCAAACGGCAGAGGCCATCGCCGAATTCAAAGAATCTCTTCTGCTTGATTCGAGGCGGTCCGCGGTTCAGCTTCACCTCGCCGCCGCCCTCGAAAGGAGCGGCGATTATGCCGGTGCATTAGATCAGTACCGCAAAGCGGCGATGATTGACCCCACCGAAGGCACGCAAGACGCATACAAAGCTGCTCAGGACCGCTTCGACAATCGCATGAGAGTCCTGAAGCAGCAGGGCAATGCTCCCGCGGCCGCGCAGCTCCAGTCCAACGCGCGCGCCCTCGCCAATTCATCCAGCATCTCCGACCAACTCGATACGGCTATGCATTCCGGCTTCGCCGACCTGCAGCACCACCAGCTCGAATCCGCCGAGCACGACTACATCAAAGCCGTCGAACTGGCTGAAAAACTTCAGCCGCACGATGGCCGCTTGCCTGAAGTCCTCCACGATCTTGGAATGCTCTATATCGAGAGAATGGAACTGGCACAGGCGGACAACGTGTTTCGCGAAGAACTTTCCGTCATCCAGCAACTCTATGGCCCCGACACTCCCCAGATGGCCCAGCCTCTCGAATCGCTCGGGATGGTGGCTTCCTTCCGCCACGACATGCCTTCGGCCATGAAACTCTATACACAGTCGCTCGACATCACCCAAAGAACCTATGGCCCTGATAGCACCGGCGTCGCCGAATGTCTTGATTCTATTGGCCGGGGATATCTCGCCCAGTCGCAATTTGCCGAAGCGGAGCCATATTTCTTGCGCGCTCTGAAAATCAACGAAAAACTTTATTCGCCCGACGATTCTCACACCGGGTACGACGTTTCCACGCTCGCCTTCCTGTACGACAAAATGGGCAAGACCGCGGAAGAAGAGCCCTACATTCGTCGCATGATCGCGTTTATGGGGAAGCAGTACGGCCAGAACAGCCCGACCTTGATTCCTGTCCTCACTAAAGAGGCCGAAGTGCTGCAGCAACTCGGCCGCACGCAGGAAGCGGCGGACATGCAAAAGCGCCTCGCCGCCATTAAAGCAGCCTCCAGCAAGCCTGCCCAGGGCGGCACCAGCAACTAATGTGGAATTACCTTCTCGGACCAATCCTCGCGTTCTTGCCGAAACGGTGGCGGAAGGCGCTGTCGTTCTTGCGATCCGCAGCGTGGGGAACGGCTGCGATGGTGAGTGGGCTCGCAGAGTTTTTTGGCGCAATCATTGGGCTCGCTTATTGGTACATGTACGCCATGACGAACTGGGTGAATCATGCAGTCGGTTACGCGTTGTCCGGAAAGTTTCACCAGACCGTTACGGTCCAAGAGATTGGAGCGGTCGCATTGTCCGTGTGGGTAACGCATCCTCTGACGCTGCTACTTGGGTACTTCATGGCGGAAGGAGCGGTGCGGTTTTCTGCGGTATTTTCGGGGGAAGCGCTAGGGACATTGCCACTCTTTCTATGCGACAAGATTCTATTAGGCCTTTTTCGTCATCGGGACGCAGAGGATTCACGAGGGAGGGAAAGCGCACCTGGAAACGCTCACTCGTTTTTCTCTGCGATTCACGAACGAGTGTTGTCGTCGATGACCGCCGAAGTCGGTGACGAGATCTGTAGGCGCACAGACGAATCGGGAGAAACTCTACAAATTTGCGCCTCGCGACAAAAGAAGGAATGGAACCCGCCGCGCGTGATTCGCTTCGAAGGCGTGTACTACAGGCTGGAATCGTGTTCGGCCGGCGCTGGCGCAAGGCCGTTCCGTTATAGGCTGCGCCGGCTGGCCGTAGGAGTTCCCGGGCGAACGGTGCTGATCTACGATCCCCCTGACGCCGTTTCCGTAAGCGAAGAAAACACACCAAAAGACGAGGTCATGGACCCATTGGGGACGCAAAAGGATTGAATGCCGTATCTACTGCGCTATCGAGGACTCACTGGAGCCGCGCGGCGCGTGGCTTCTACCAACGCCTGGAATTGTGAACAACTACTTCCGGTTGACAGCGGCCGGCCTCGTTAGAGATTGCCCGTCATCCGCTCAGAGTGGCCGGACATCGAGGCGGGTTGTCCACGTATTGTTCGGTCGTGTAGAGCAGTGCCTTTTTGACAGGGGCGATTCGATTCCATACAATTCGGGTTTGTTGGCGGGGGTTTTTTCACGGATTTTAAGATCACACTTCGCGTGGCGCGCCATCCGGCGCGTAGCGGCAAGGCATTCAGCGAGTTTCTGTTAGCGCTGGAAGAGCGGATGAGCGTCCTTGATGCCCTGTTTCAGGCACAGCGCGAAATGGACGGTTCGCTCGGGTTTCGCTGTGCGTGTCGCGTGGGGATGTGTGGAACCTGCGCGATGTACGTCAACAAGATTCCCCGGCTGGCATGCTCGACGCTCGTAAAGAATCTCAAAACGGAGATCGTGACGGTCGAGCCGCTTCCTCACTATCCGATCATTAAGGACGTTGCTGTTTCGCTTGCTCCTTTCTTCGCACAGTGGCGGCGCGCGCAGTCGGCATTTCGCCCAAGGAATCGTGATAGCCAAACGCTTGCCTTGATTGGAAAGCATTCCAGATTCCGGCAGCTTGCACCCACCAAGCGGGATTGCATAACGTGCGGTGCGTGTTACGCGGCGTGCTCCATTGCTGGTATGAACGCGGAATATCTGGGTCCGGCGGCCATTAACAGAGCATTCCTTCGCATCCTCGACCCGCGCGATGCCGCTGGAGCCGACAGGCTGAAGATTCTCGACCGAAACCTGGATGGCGTCTGGCGGTGCCACACGCAATTCAGTTGTACGGCGGTTTGCCCGCGGGGTATTGACCTGACCGATTCTATCTTGCGCATCAAGCGAGCGCTAATCCAACCCAGGAGGTTGCTCGCAGTGTGAAGCCCTACCTCCGCGATGTTTTGAGAAAGTATCGCTGGCAATTCAGCGGTATGGTCGCGTGGACCATCCAGCGCGTGACGGGAATTCTCCTGCTCGTTTATCTTTTTCTGCATGTCCACACCGTCAGCAAGCTGAGTCAGGGGCCAACCGCTTTTAATGAGGCCATGGTGATGTTCGCCAATCCATTCTTCAAGTTGCTCGAGATCGCGCTGCTGGGTGTCGTGGTGCTCCACGCATTCAACGGCATTCGCATTACGCTCCTAGATTTGGGAGTCGGATTGGAAAGACAGCGGCATCTGTTTTGGGTCCTCACTGTGGGAATAGGTTTGCTGGTGTTCCTGGCCGGAGCGATTCCCATGTTTCTCTTCAGCGTATTGAGGCTTAAATGACGTCTCGAAATGCGCTCGAGTGGTACTTCCAAAGAGTTACCGGCGGGCTGCTATTGGTCTTCCTAGCCGCGCATTTCTGGGTGGAGCATTTCATGACTGCACCTCTGCGGCGCGGCGATCTGACATTTCAAGTAATCGTTTCTCGGATCTCGAATCCCGCCTGGCAGGCAATCGACATCGGGTTTCTAATGGTCGCCTTGCTTCACGGGCTCAACGGGTTGCGCAACATCATTCTGGATTACGGTCGCATGGGGAAGAGGGCTGTAGCCGCAATGAATTTGGCGCTGATCCTCGTTGGCCTGGTTTGGGCGTGGTGGGGAATCACTGCTTTTAGCCGCTTATGAATCTCGAATACCTGGACACCGACATCCTGATCTTCGGCGCCGGCGGCGCCGGCTTGCTGGCGGCAGTCCACGCCCACGAACGCAGTCCGCGCCTGAGAATCGTTGTGGTAGTCAAAGGGCTAATGGGGCAAAGCGGCTGTACGCGAATGGTGCAAGGCGGATACAACGCTGTCCTGAACTCCGCAGATTCTCTGGAGAACCATTTCTACGATACGGTCAAGGGCGGCGCCTATTTGAATGACCAGGAACTTGCATGGACGCTTGTCGAGGACGCGCCGAAGCGCATTCTCGAGCTCGAAAACAGGCTTGGATGCATTTTCGACCGCAATGACGATGGAACCATCCATCAAAAGGCCTTTGCTGGCCAGTCGTTTGATCGCACCATCCACAAAGGTGATCTGACAGGAATCGAAATCATGTCCAACCTGCGCGACTATATTCTCGAGCAGGAAGAGATATTCGTCCTCGAAGACGCGCGCGGATTGGACTTGCTCCTCTCCGAAAGTCGCATCATCGGCGCACTGGTCCTCAATATGCGAACTGGCGGCTTCTTGGTCGTGCGCTCGAAGGCAACTCTGGTCGCCACCGGTGCCGCGGCCACGATGTACAAAATCTCCTCACCTTCGCTCGAAAAATCTGGCGACGGCATGGCCATGGCTTGGCGCGCCGGAGCCGCTTTTGCGGATATGGAGATGGTGCAGTTCCACCCCACGGGCCTGCTCGTGGGGAATTCCATCGCCACGGGTGGGCTGCTTGAGGAAGGATTGCGCGGAGCTGGAGCACGACTGTTCAATGGGCGTAACGAGCGATATATGTCGCTTTACGATCCTGCGCGAATGGAGCGGGCCACGCGCGACGTTATTTCGCGCTCGAGCTATCTCGAAATCGCCGCGGGGCGCGGCACCGAGCACGGCGGAGTACTTATTGACGCGAGCCACCTGGACGAGGAGTTCCTGCTCAGAAATTTTCCCGGAATGGTTGAGCGATGTCGCACCTACGGCTTTGATCTTCTCCACCATCCCGTCGAAGTTTCGCCGAGTGCGCACTACCAGATGGGCGGCATATGCATTGACGTAAATTGCCACACAAACCTTGAAGCTCTTTTCGCCGCGGGAGAAGACGCAGGCGGGGTTCATGGGGCCAACCGGCTCGGCGGAAATGGAGTCGCCGATTCCATTGTTTACGGCGCGCGGGCCGGCGACAGCATGGTCGAATATGTCGCGGCGTCGCGCCTCTATGAGGTTTCGCCGACTCAGATCCGCAAGCTGGCCGAGGAATGGTCCCAATCGCTCGTGCGCAGCGAAGGGGAGAATCCCTTTGGGTTGCGGCGCGAGTTCGAATCGCTCATGTGGGAGAAAGTTGGTATTGTGCGGAGCGAACAAGGCTTGCATGAAGCGCTTGCCGGATTAGCCGAGCTGCGTGAGCGTACACGCCGCGTCAAGGCTGTCGGAGAACCCGTCTTCAATTCCGAATGGGGCGAGGCCATCAATCTTGCTAACCTCGCGATTGTTGCGGAGATGGTCGCGCACTCGGCGCTCTGTCGGAGAGAAAGTCGCGGCGCGCACTACCGCTCCGATTTTCCGCAATCCAGCCCGCAATGGCTCAAGAGGATTCACCTCCGTCCAGGTGGCAATGGCGCGATGAAACTCTCGGTTCTGCCGATCGAATGGACTCGCCTCACGCCGCCCGAGCTCTCAACCTCCCAAGCCAGGGAAGGGGGATATGCATGACCCCAAGCGACAGTCACTCCACGCCCGACATACATATATATGAGACGCTTGAACTGGTTGCTCGGGACCTCTATATCAAGGCTTTGCAGGAAATTCCGCCCGATGTTCGTGCGGGACTGAGTCACGGCTTGGAAACGGAAAAGTGCGATGGTAACCAGACCGCAGGCAGGATCCTCCTTGTGATTCTAGATAATATTCGCGTCGCTGACGAACAAAAGACATTGGTTTGTCAAGATACCGGCCTTCCTATTTTCAAGGTGCTCGTCGGCGAAAGACTGAACATCGACATCGCGCGCCTGAAAGAAAGTTTACGAAGAGGTTGCGTACGCGCCACCGCGGAGCGTCCACTGCGCTCCAATACCGTTCATCCGCTCACCCGAAAACATACCGGCACAAATACTGGCCATGGCATTCCTGTCATCAAACTCGATGTTGTTCCCGATTCCGATCTTATTGAAATTCAAATGGCACCCAAAGGGTCTGGCTCCGAAAACATGAGTTTTCTCAAGATGCTGAATCCGTCGGAGGGTGTTAAGGGCATCAAGAAATTTGTGCTGCAGTGCATTTTCGAATCGGGAGCGCGCCCATGTCCGCCGATGATTGTTGGAATTGGGCTTGGAGGCACCTCCGACGTCGCAATGTCTCTGGCGAAAGAAGCCAGCACCTTCCGTCACATCGGAAGCCGTAGTTCTGATCCCGATGTGGCAAAGCTCGAAGAGGAGCTCTTGGGAAAAATCAACGAAACCGGCATCGGCCCGCAGGGGCTTGGGGGAACCACCACGGCCATGGCCGTCAACATCGAGTGGGCACACACCCACATCAGCCAGAATCCGGTCGCCGTCAATATCCAATGCTGGCGTGGCGAACGCGCTGAAGTCGTCCTGGATGGAAACGGCAAAGCTACCTGGAAGTGAGGAGGTAATCCAATGGCGGAACATACTCTAGCGCCTCCGCTCAGCGAGGTCGATGTTCGCAAGCTCACACTGGAAGACAGCGTCCTGATCAACGGAACGGTTTTCGGAATTCGCGACGCCACACAGATCCGCATTTTTGACGAAGGAATTCAGCCACCCGTGGACCTCAGCGGTTCTGTGTGTCTTCACACCGCGCCGGGCGTCAGGAAGCTGCCCAATGGGAAATATGAAAAACTGTCTGTCGGAACCACAACCAGCACTCGCATGGACCGCTTCGTGCCCGGTCTGCTCGAACGGTACAGAGTCCGCGCGCTTGTAGGCAAGGGCGGGCTTTCGCAAACGAGCGTCGACGCGATGCAGAAATTTGGCGGCGTGTATCTTGCCATCGTCGGCGGCGCTGCGGCGCTCGAGACGATGCAGATCGAAGAAATCGAAGATGTTTGGTGGGAAGATCTCATGCCCGAGTGCCTCTGGAAATTTCGCGTAAAGAACTTCGGACCGCTCGTGGTTGCGATCGACTCCCTCGGACACAGTTTGTATCGTAACGTTCAGGAACTCGCCGCCGAAAGAATTCGACAGTTCGGCTTTGGTTAGCCGCATACGCTCAGTAGGCGTCCATATCAACGGATGACAACACAGAATCCGTCGCAGGCACAATCCGGACTCGTAGCAACGCTCGGTAGATGGGACCTCACAACCCTCGTCGTCAACACAGTTATCGGTGGCGGAATCTTCGGATTGCCAATGCTGGTTGCCGGTCTGGTGGGCACATCCAGTCTGCTGGCCTACATCGCTGCGGCAGCAGGCATCGGCATCATCGTTTTCTGTTTCGCTGAAGTCAGCGCGCAGTTCCGTTCCGCTGGCGGACCATATCTCTATGCTCGCGAGGCATTTGGACCTTTTGTTGGCCTTCAAGTCGGTTGGGTCACATGGCTCATGCGCATCTCCGCAATGGGCGCGAATGCGAATCTCTTCGTCATGTATCTCGGGACGTTCTGGACGCCTGCGCAAACTGGTGTCGTTCGTTGGACCATCATCACCGCGCTCTTCGCCATACCCACGATCATCAATGTCCGCGGAGTGAAGCAGGGAGCAAGCACCAGCAACCTGTTGGTTGCGGCAAAGCTCGTTCCCCTGCTCGTTTTTGTCGGCGTCGGACTTTTTTTTCTGCGTCCAGGCAATTTTACTTCTTGGTCGTCGGGCCACGGTCACTGGTTACGGCCAGTCCTGCTGTTAATCTTTGCGTTTGGCGGTTTCGATAATGCCGTCCTCCCCGCGAGCGAGATGCGCGATCCGTCAAAAGACACTCCTTTTGCCCTGCTTGCCGGGATGGCAGTCGTTACGGTCGTCTATCTGCTGATTCAGCTCGTCTTTCAGGGAACTGTCCCTGCCGGGACTGCCACCGCCCAGCCTTTAGCGACGGCGGCCGAGCATTTCCTCGGTAAGCCTGGCGCATGGCTGATGGCCGTCGGCGCGATGGTTTCCGTTTGGGGCTGGTTTGCTGCGACTATGCTAGGAACTCCGCGCCTCACCTTTGCTCTCGGCGAACACGGCGACTTCCCGCGCATCTTTGCCGCGGTGCATCCGCGATTTCGCACGCCTTACGTTTCGATTCTGCTTTATGCCGGACTGGGCTGGGTACTCGCGCTCTCAGGCAGTTTCGAATGGAACGCCAGCCTTTCGGCCGTGGCTCGTTTACTCACGTATGGTACCACCTGCGCTGCGCTTCCCGTTTTCCGGCAACGCAATCCGAGCGCTACGGTTTTTCGAGCACCTGCGGGTTACCTAATGCCGGGGCTCGGCGCGGCTTTCTGCGTCATTCTGCTGACGCAGATGGGCCGCCTCGAATTCGTCGTTCTGGCGGCCACGGTTCTGCTCGCTGCTGCGACATGGTTCTGGTCTCGCCGCTTCTTCATCCCTTCAGATCAATGACATGGTCGCGATTCTCCTGGACCAAGTCTTCAGCTAGCATCGTTGGCAGGTCGTAGCTCAGTGCATTCCATGCCTATCGGCCTGATTGGGAGAATTCACCACACGTATGTTCACAAACGGATAATTCCCAGGATTGGCGAAAATCCGGAATGTATGGTCCGCCGCTTCACCGCAAGCGAAAAGTGAAGATGTCACAGGTTGGTCTGCGCAAATATATACGGCCTTTGTCGGAGTGAATCACTCGTGGCCAGGATGGAATGCGCTGCACTCTCTTCCCCATGAGTTAGGCAGTCTTCAGAGACCTTTCCGGATTCCGGGTTTGGAGAGTGCCGGGTGAGCTGGGCCAGTCACGCACTCAGACCCAATGACTGCTTCGACCGCTGTGGCAGGACCGCCCGTGCGCCTTGCACGAACAGTCTTCGCAAGTAAGAGTTCCCCCTTTTGCTGATCCCCAGCAGCTTCTGCTGGCCGCCGGTGGAGTGTTCCCGCGGAACGATCCCCAACCAAGCGGCGAACTCTCGACCCTTATGAAACGCCCGTCCGTTGCCGATCGTCGCGATGAGTGCGGTGGCCGTGACCGATACTAGCCGCCTATTTGTGTGGAAACGACTTGCCAGCGCCGACTGTGCACGCACTGCAAACAACTGCAGGATTTGCGCATCGGTAGTGCGAAGGCGTGTAGAGCTACCGCCATAATTGCTAGCCTAACCGCATTAGGCAGCGTGGGGCCGCGTTTGCCGTAGCTTCAAAAGGCTCTTCTTAGGGGCGGGGTTCTATCGACGATGGATTATTCGAAGCGTAACGTAGTGAAAGCACAAAGACGGGGCGAGCGAACGCGAATCGCCCCTGACCGCGGAACCACGTGCACGACTCAGACGGCTGGACGCCTGGCCTACGCGTGATCATCGAGGTGCCATGTGCCAGTGCCATGGTGCCCGCGCGCACATGACTGACGAGTGTTCCTGGTCCAGCGTGTTTCGGGCCAAGCATAGATGCGTGGAACTTTAGGTGCATCAAACAGGAATACTTCTGCGGAAGCATAAAACGCGCGTCCGCCGAGCCAGGATGGCGGCTCTCCTTCGGCGACATGGAATAGGGAAGGTTCAAGCCAAATATGATGGCAAGCCTCCGTTCGTTTTCCTTCTGTGCGGCCGCAAGCGTTTTTCTGTGCTCAACCGCAGCCTTTGCCCAGCAGTCCGCCGTCGAAGCTGCTCCTTCCGTGCGCATCACCGAACCAATCGACAACAATCAATTGGTCACCCTTCATGGCAACACAAGCCCTTTCGCGATTGCCAAAAATGACCGTGGTCCGGTCGGTGCCGATCTCCCCATGCCCGACATGACCCTGGTACTGAGCCGAAGTCCTGAGCAGCAGGCCGCCTTTGACCAGTACGTCAACGGCGAGTACGGTCGCAATTCGCCTAACTATCACAGATGGCTGAACCCGACTGAGATCGGCCAGCGTTTTGGACCCTCTAACACGGACATCGCCACCATCACCAAATGGCTCGTCTCGCAAGGATTCACCGTGGCTAAGGTCACTCCCGGTCGCATGACTATTCGGTTCGGCGGCACCGCCGGCCTCGCCGAAAGGGCCTTCCATACGGAGATTCATAACCTAGTGGTCAACGGCGTTCCGCACATCGGAAACATCACCGACCCCAAGATCCCCGCCGCGCTCGCTCCGGTCGTGGTGGGCGTAAAGGCCCTCCACAACTTCCTGCCGCACCCCATGCACAGAGCCGGCGCGAGGGTACAATTCAATTCGCAACTCGGTCGATGGCAGCGGATCGTCGGTACCGGAACGACAAGCCCTGCTTCTGGCTTCAACTTTGCCTCGCTCGCCGCTTCTGCCAAGGCTGCGGCACTCAACTCGGCGGGTCTCCACCCCTTGTTTGGCATCAATGTGCCCGCGAGCACCGACTCGAGCGCCTATCTAGAAGAGGATGTGACGCCGTGGGACTTTGCCACCATCTACAACCTTACGCCGCTTTGGAGTGACGGCATCAACGGCACCGGACAGACCATCGCCATAGCGGGAACCAGCTACATCGATCTCTCTGACGTCTCCACCTTCCGCAGCATCTTTGGCCTGCCGGCGGGATCGACTCCCGACGAAATCGACACCAACGGTCTGGCTATAGAATGCACCAGCACCAGCTCAACTGCGATATGCGGCATCAGCGACCTTATAGAAAACTCCATCGACGTCGAATGGTCGGGCGCAGTAGCACCGGATGCCCAGATCGATCTCGTCGTCACCGGCCAGAACGCTGCTGGAACCGTCGACTCGATTTATGACTCGGCTCAATATGTCGTTGATAACGTCACCGCCAACGTCCTCAATGTAAGCTATGGAGAGTGTGAACTAGGCGAAGGCACTGCGGAGAACGTCGCCTACTATGATCTCTGGCAACAGGCCGCCGCCGAGGGAATCTCCGTCTTCGTGGCCGCCGGGGATTCCGGCTCGGCCTCCTGCGACCAAGACGGCGATGCCATCGGGAACCCGTACTCCGCCCAATATGGGCTCTCGGTCAGCGGCCTGGCATCCACGCCTTTCAACACTGCCGTCGGCGGCACGGACTTCAGTTGGTGCAAGCCGACGATCAATTCCAGCGGAAATGTCGTCGGCTGCCCGACCTCCAGCACCAATCAGGGTTCCCCGGCTTACTGGAACACGTCCAACAACTCATCCACCGAGCCGTACGAAAGCGCAGCCGGCTATGTTCCGGAAATTCCCTGGAATGACACCTGCGAGAATCCGATCTTGGCCGGCTATCTGGAAAGTATCGCCTCGTACATCGGCATTTCCGGCGTCTCGAACACCGAATATAGCTGTAACTTCGCCCAGGATGACTGGGAATCGATCTATGAGGAATATGGAGTCATGCTTGCTCCCTACGTCGACACGATCGGCGGCAACGGCGGCGCGAGCAACTGCGTTGTCAATACTGAGGACAGCGATCCCGATAATCCCACCTGCACGACCGGCGCCTCGACCACGGGGACTGCCAATGGCTCCATTGCGCTGACCAACAACGGTTGGCAAAAACCGTCATGGCAGACGGGCGTCTCCGGCATTCCCGCTGATGGCGTGCGCGATCTGCCGGATGTCAGCTTCTTCGCCGGAGACGGTGCTCTCAGCAGCGCCTATCTCGTCTGCATCTCGGCCATCGGGAGCTGCACCTACGGCAGCACCTCCGAAAACTTTGAAGAGGAATTCGGCGGAACTTCCTTTGGTTCTCCGGCCATGGCCGGTGTCATGGCGCTGATCAACCAGAAAGTTGGGGCGGTGCAGGGCCTTCCCAACCCGCAGCTCTATCTACTCGCCAGCCAGCAGGACTACTCCAGCTGCAGTGCCGAAGGCCCGCCGTCCAGCAGTTGCTACTTCCAAAGCATCGACGAAGGCACCAACACCGTGCCCTGTGACTACGGCGCGCCCGTCGGTGGCACCGTCTACGATAGCGAAACCGGAGAGTGGGTAACGTCCACCGAGTACCCAGGCATAATCTCCCCCAACTGCACACCCCTCAATTCTGAGGACACTGTGGGCACACTGGTCAGTTCCGGAACCACGCCGGGCTACAATGCCACGGCGGGGTTCAATCTGGCTACGGGCCTTGGGTCGATGAATGTAGCCAATGTCGTGAACGCGTGGGTATCTGGTGTCACGCAGCCCATTTACTCGCTCGCAGCCACAACGCCGGCGGCTATCTCACCTGGCGCTGCGGCTACCTCCACCATCACCGGCCAGACCAGCAGTTCCGGCTATACCGGAACGGTGACCCTGAGCTCTTGCTCGCTCACCAGCAGTAGCGTAAACAATCCGACTGACCCGCCCACCTGCTCCGTGACCGGAACAATTACTTACAGCTCGGGCACGCCAAGCGGTTCGGGAACTGCAAGTGTCTCCACCACGTCGGACCAGAGCGCACTGGCCGATCCTACATTCGTTGGCAAAAGTTCCGCGTGGCCGGGCGCAGCTGGCAGAGTTGCTGTTGCTCTGGCCTTGCTCGTCTTCGCGACTATCCCCGGCCGTCGGCGTAGTTGGCGGCCGCTGCTGGGGCTTGTCGTGCTGCTGACCGTTCTGGGCGGTCTCTCGGCGTGTGGCGGAGGCGGTGCCGCGACCACCACGACGACCACTACTACTACCACGGAAACTACTGCTGGCAGCTATACCTTCACCGTGACCGGGACCGCGAATGACGCGGCCAGTACAACGGAAAGCACCAGCTTCACCGTCACCGTGAATTAACTCCACCATCTGCGGATTACGACCAGAACTATTCATCCTCGCGATGACGGCACATCGACGGGCGACCCCGCCCTTCGGCGCGGGCAACTGGATTACTCCAACGCGTCCGTCTTCAGATACCTTGACCATCACAAGGACGCTACGACCAAAAGGTTCTCGACGCGCCGTGCGCCACCGCGTGTGGTTGGACCCGCATCCCCAGCTTGAGACTCTCCGTGTCCTGGCACCTGTTTGACCGCAGCTTTTTCAATGCTTGGGGAAGTTTCCGGACCGACTGGTCAGCCAAGCGCGAAACTTCAACGCGTCTGGATCGTTTGGATGGTCGGATAGAAAACGATCTAACGTCGCCAGGGCGCCCGCGCGGTCACCCATGCCCGCCACGGCTTCGGCGAGAACCAGTCTCACACGATCGGCCTTCTCCTTGCCTGCGGCAAGGGCCTTTTCCGCGTGCTCCCGAGCCTGGGGAAAATCGCGTTGCCTCAGGCAGGCATCCGCCAGAAGCCACTGTGACTTCCACGAAGAAGGATCCAGCTTCACCGCCTTGCTCAACAGATCAACCGCGCCGGCATAATTCCCCTGGTCGAAGCGCAAAGTCCCCAGAGCAAGCAGTGAGGCCGGTTGGTTTGGATCCAAGGAAACAGATTCCTCCAGATAAGGCTGGGCCTTCGTCTCCTGCTTAGCGAGAATGTAGCTCATGCCCATGACGTAGTTCACGTAGGGATTGCCCGGAGCCAACTGGATCGCTTTCTGGAAGTGCTTCTGAGCTGAAGATACCTTGTCGGAGCTGAGGTCGCGGAGGCCTTGCTGAACTTCCTTCTGCGCGCGTGGCGCGAGTACAAACTGGCCCCCAGGAGGCCGAAAGACAAGTTGTGGGTCAATGGGTTTGAGGTTAACAACGACGTTGGCGGTGGAGTCTGATATGCCGGAGAGTTCCACAGTTTGATGGGCTGGCTGATAGCCATCAACCCTTATATCGAGCTCGTAGGTGCCGCCGATCGGCAGGTTAGTGAAGACCCAGCCCTTACCTTCCAGGCGTGGCAGTTCGGGTATTACCGAATCATCGGTCTCAGAGGTCAGGGTTATTTGTGGTATCCCAGAAATAGGCGACTCATTTTCGTCGCGAAGATATATCATGATCACGCCGGTAAACCTGTCGGCAGTTACGCCGGCACCACCTACACCTGTGGGCCTAGGCAGGGGCGAAGTGCCCTGAGCTTGAGCACCAGCTAGAGTGGGAATGGCAAGGACAAATAGGGCAGCAGCAAAGCAGTTCCTCAGCCCTGATTTCATCGAAGCCTCTGGCAGAAACGCCGGGTTAAGCTAACCCTCGACCGCACCGCTCTTGCGCGGAACATACGGCAGGACGTCTGCGGTGTCAAGAGACAAGCCTGTAATAGCCTTATGAAGAGTTTAGCGATAGGCCGCTGGCTGAGAGAATCCCTGACATCAAAGTGCTCGACTTTAGTTTCTCCTCAGAGAGAAAACGACAGTCGTGACTCGTTTATCCTTGCCCTGAGGAATGGGGTTCCACACCGGAGCCCGATCCGGTCACTGGCCGGTTCATCTCTTGCGCTTCGCCATCCCCTGTGCGACGGCGAGCAACAAGGTGCGGTCACGTTCTTTCATTTTGCTGAGTAAGTGCCAAAATTTAGTGAAGAATTTCTCTTCCTTGCGGGTACTACCGAACCATTTGCCTTTGCCCGCCGCGCGTAAGACGTGAGGCACACGGCTCGGTTCCTCTTCCGTCCCAATGAAAAGTTGATACATCGGGACTTCAAATGCCCGAGCGTACTTCTCCAGTGTTTCGACTGCCGGAACGGTGTGGCCGTTCTCGACTCGGGACGTATAGCAGCGGAGCAAGCCCGTCCGTTTCTCGATATCGCCTTGGCTGAGCTTCTTTGCCTCGCGAACTTCTCGGAGACGTTGGCCAACTTGCATGGCGGTAGAAGCTAATTCATACAGAGAAGAAGGTCAACCTCGAAATGGAACAATCGTTTCAAGATCAGGAGCCGGCACGGGCAGGAACGGTGGAGCTACCCGAATGCCGCAGCGCCGGACTTCCTCGGCAAGGTGGTTTGTAAAAACGAAGGTTAGCGAGACTATTGGAATCATCGGATATTCTCTCAAGATTTCGCGGGCCGCTGCGGACCTGAGCGTGTAAACCCATTGCATTGGCGGCAAGCCCCATCGAATTGCTCAATGACGTGTGCTTCCTGGCTGGAGAGTTCCTTTGCGGCTTCTCAGCCCGTAGCGCTCGCTGACAAAAAATCTAGGGGACACGGAGGATTGCTCGGCTATAGGATTGGTGTCCCCAACCCTGAACGTAACAGCTTTAGATTCGAATAGACTGGAGAAGAACCATGAACAAGTTCAAATGTCTTGCGATTTCCGTCTTTGCGGTTTTTTGTCTAGCAGTCGCTGCTCCCAAATCCCAGGCGCAGGTCGGCGTCACTGTAAACATCGGGCCCGCTCCTGTTTGCCCTTATGGATACTTCGACTATAAGCCGTACGCCTGCGCTCCCTACGGCTACTATGCGCCGGAATGGTTTGTGAACGGCGTTTTCGTCGGTGCGGGGCCGTGGTTCCATGGCCCGCGTGATTTTCACGGTACCGTGAATAACCGTTACGATCCCCATCACGGCTATAAAGGGCGCGTACCAGCTCGCGGTGAAAAGCCAGCTCCCAACCGACATCCCGAGCGTGCGACAAACTTCAAAGGCAACGAAACACGAGACGGACGCGGCCACACGGTTGCCCCGCATCGTTAGAAATCCAGGAC
>JASHQB010000073.1 GCA_030037775.1 Candidatus Acidiferrales bacterium | reverse complement strand
AACGGCGAGGATGGCTCACGATAATTGCTCCTTGTTGCACGCGATTGTTCGATTGAAAACTGAACGCGAAGTATACAACGGGATTCAGCGTTTGCGTGTTTCGGGTGTGTAGTGCGACTCGAGGTATTTGAGGATGCTGGCCTGCGACTCGGCGGGAATTTGCGCGCCGAAAGCCTTGCCCATCTTGGTCACTTCCGCTGCCCAAGTAGCGGCGGGGAGCGGCGGCTGCATGGGAATGTAACTGGGGGAGTGGCAAGTGTTGCAGTAAGCCTCGACGTCCTGCCGGCCTTCGCCTGGAACGAGTTCCGGTGTGTATAGAGGCAAAGCGCTGATTTCGTATGCGGCATCGGGCTGCTGTTTGACTGGAGCTGGCTGGGCGACGCTTCCGAGGTTCAGAGACGTGTAGTAGCCGAGTTGCAAGTCCGCATAAATCGCGCCGACCGCGACCAGGCCGATGGCAAAGGCGAGAATCACGACGCTCCGGTGCTTGCGCATGAATGGCCTCATTCCGCCGCTCCGACGGTCACTTCTTGTTGTTCAATCTTGTTCCAAAGGTAGCCACCCGGATTCCACACGCCTTCATCAGGTTGAACGTTGCCCTTTTCGTCCGTAGCGCGCGCCGCTAGGCGATAGTTTCCCGCTCCTGCCGGCGTCCACTGCGCTTCCCAAGTGCGAAACGCATAGGGGCCGAGATCCTCGCCAAGTTTTGCTGCGCGCCAGCGGCCGCGTACCGAGTCGGAGAATTCGACCTTGGTAACAGGGCCAGAGCCGCTGAAGGCGATGCCGCGAACGGTAACGGGAAGGCCGGCTGGGATTTTTGTGTCTCCATCGGGAGAAATAATGAAAGAACGAACCGGCATGCGCGAGATAGGAATCATTTTCACTTTCCCGGCTTTCACATCGGCGGGATTTGTGTTTCCGCCGGGCGTATCGGGAACGCGATATCCGGGATTCATCCAGAAATTTTCGTCCGGCTTGTCGAGCAAGCGGACCGAGCTAAGACATTTCACCCAGTAAGTCGCAAAATACCCCGGCACGATCAGGCGCACGGGAAAACCGTTGAGCATGGGCAGAGGCTCGCCATTCATCGCGTAGGCGACAATCGATTCATCGAGCACTGGGTCGGTGAGATTGAGGGACTTTTTGAATTCGTAGGAAGGCATGCCTTCGGGGCCCTTGCCGCGCTCCAACCCCTGCATCTGAACCTGAACAGAGCCACTCTTGATGCCGGCCATGTTCAGAATCTCGCGGAAATGCACACCGGTCCATCGCGCGCAGCCCATGGCGCCATTTCCCCACTGGCCGCCCGGGACGCGAGGCTCAAAACGGCTGCGGCTATTGCCGGAGCATTGATTCACAGCAGCAAAAGTGACCGGCTTAAATTTTCGCAGAAGATCGGGGAAACTGAGTTGCAAGGGGTTATTGACGTTCCCTTCGATGCGCAGGCGCCAAGTGGAAAGATCGATTTCGTTCGGTGTGCTTTCCAGGTGCCAGCGCACGAAAAATGCGTCATTCGGGGTGATAGCATCCAAGAAGTAATTGCGCGGAGTTTCGAGCTGCACGGGACGGTCGGTGAGCATCACCATCGGCGCCTTTTGCGGAAAAGTGGCCATTTTGCCGACGGAGTTCCAATACGGATTCGCTCCCGGGCCGGTGAATGTGGGAAGCGCCCTCCCCGCCGCTGGTTGTTGATGGGCAAAAGCGTCGAACTGAAAAAAATGATCCAACGCCAGCGCGCCAGCACCCACACCGAGAATTTTCAGAAGAGAACGCCGCGAAGAGTTATGAAGATTCTTTTCCATGAGCAATTATTTTGTCGCAACAACTATCAGTGATGAAATTCGGACTGTCAAGAATGTTCTAGTCGCGCTAATTTACTGACTGGTTGTCTGGTTGAAAGCAGCCACATGATTAGCCATCCGATCGATCCAAAGGTTTTGGCCGCACAGTTCGAATCGCGATTCGGCGGCTGGCCGCAAATCTATCGCGCTCCTGGGCGCGTGAATCTGATCGGGGATCACACGGACTATAACGATGGATTCGTCTTGCCCGCAGCAATTGGATTCTACTGTTGGGCCGCTATTTCGCGGCGAAGTGACAATACTTTCGTGATTTTCTCAGAAAACGTGCAGGAGACGATCACAGCTCAGCTGGAGAACCTGTCTCGCGACGCGTTCGCCAAATGGAGCCGCTATCCTTTGGGCGTTATTCAGCAGCTTGCGAATTCCGGATGTCGCTTAGATGGGGCGAACATTTGCATTTCGAGCGAAGTGCCGATGGGCGCTGGACTGAGTTCCTCTGCCGCCATCGAGGTTGCCACGGCATATGCGCTGCTGGGCTTGTTTGACTATGAAATCGAACCAACACGCGTCGCATTGTTGTGCCAGAAAGCGGAGAATGAGTTTGTCGGCGCCAGATGCGGGATCATGGACCAATTCGTTTCGTCTCACGGGCAAGCGCGTCACGCTTTGTTTCTCGATTGCCGTTCGCTGGAATATCGAAAAATCCGCATCCCGGATGGAATGCGATTGATCATTTGCAACACGATGGTCCAGCGCGAGCTTGGATCGAGCGACAGCCTCTACAATGCGCGACGGGCCGAATGTGAAGAAGGAGTTCGGCGCTTAGCGGAAGTGTTGTCCGATGTGCGAGCGCTCCGAGATGTAACCCTTGCGGAGCTAGAGAAGTGTCGTGACAGACTGTCCGACGTTGTATACAGACGCTGCCGGCACGTGATCAGCGAGAACGAGCGAGTTGGCCAAATGGCATCCGCACTAGAAAGCAACAACATGGGTTTAGTCGGGAAGCTGATGGCGGCATCCCATCGCAGTCTTCGGGACGATTATGAAGTGAGTTGCCCGGAACTGGATTTGATGGTCCGGCTCGCGACGCAACAAGAGGGCGTGCACGGAGCGCGCATGACCGGTGCAGGTTTCGGCGGCTGCACAGTCAGCATGGTCGATGCGGAGTTCGCGCCTCAATTCCAGAGTCGCGTGGCAGCTGCGTATCTTGCAGAAACGGGACGGACGCCGGAAATTTACAACTGCGAAGCTTCTGAAGGCGCTGGGCGTGTGTCTGTGGAAAGTCAAGCTTCGGATAAGCCGGCATAAGAGCGAGGAAGTGCAAACACGGAACGGCCCTCGGAATTATACGGCGAGAGCAGCTTCAAAGCGCTTCTTGGACTCAGATAGTTCGATCGGCACACCGTCACGAAAGGTAATCGTCTTGCTCGAATTCGCAGGCACGCGGTCGCCCGGCAAGACAATTCCGACGAGATTGAGAGGGTCAGCGGCGGAAATCGTCACGAGCTCGTTTACCGGAGCGGCGTTTCGCGTAGTGCGAAGAGACTCGACTGCCACAGGCAACGCAAATTGTTCACCGACGAAGCCGCTGACGAACCGGCCCCCGCGCACCTCTGCGCGGTCTTCGAGCCTGCGAAATGCCAAAAGCAACTCGCGCCATCGCGGCACCATCGTTTCTCGCGCGATGAGCTCGCGGAACACGACGCCGTAGCGCTCCAGAAGCATCCGACACGTAGCTTCGGTAGCGTTCGCGCGCTCAGAAGAGTCGTGAGCAAAAAGCAGCGACCAGCGGCCAGCGCTGTGGCGCGGGCGCGCGTTTTGGCCGCGGCCTTGCCCCGCGCGGCGTTTGGGATCGATCAGCGCGCGGATGTTGTCGAATCCGTCGGCCGTAATGATTCCGGCGGTCACAAGTTCCCACAGGGCTGTTTCGACTTCGGCCTTCAGCTTTTGCGTGCCATGAACGATGTCGACAAAAAATGAAGCTCCTCGTTGACGCAGAAAATGCAAAACCTCGCGCGCGGTCGGACTCAGGCCGCGCGTCTCCGCATCGCCATGCTCGACGTGGCGAGGAATCATCCAGTCGGCTTCGGCCCGCACAAAAAAAGTGATCGGCGCCACGCTTGACGGAATCACGCGGCGAGCCGCCGGAAGCTGGTCTTCGAGAGTCGCCGGATGGGGTGAGAGACGTCCCCAACCAACAGCGCCGGTCAGGCACAATTGATCGAGAGCTTTGGGATCGTAATTCGCGATGCGCTGGCCCAGGATTTCCCGCTCCCAGGCGTTTGCCGGAGCTTCAAATCCTTGAAGCTGTTGCAGGATTTCGAGCGTTCCGCGTTCGCCAAAGACCTGCGTTCCAGGGGCGACGTGCTGCCAGCGCAGCAGCCAGCGCATGAGATGCGCGGCAGTCACCGGCTCAATTTGCTTACGCAGAGTTCCCAGCGTGAGCCTGTGGATGCGAGCCAACAGCCGGCGGTCACACCATTCAGTTTCCGCGCCGGAAGTTCCGGTAAAGTTTCCGCGCAATATCGCGCCACTCGCTTCCAAACGCAGGAGCGCTTGATCAATGTCCGGCATGGCGATGCCCAGCGCGTCGCTTAAGATTTGCGCGGTCACGGGACCGCTGTGGGAGATCCAACCGGTGACCAGGGCCAGAAGTGCATCTTCTTTTCCGGGAGCGGGCGTACCTACGTCCGGCAGATCCGATTCGAAGCGAGTACTTGGAAACACGGCTGTGAAGACTTTCTTCTTCTCGGTGGCGATCCAATACCATCGTTCACCGGCGGTGGCGCGCGCGGCCCGTCGTTCCGCAGTTAGAGCGGCAAGATACTCTTTCCAGCTATGCATGGAGTTGCGGACGAGTGTCACAAGTGAGGCAGGCGTCTCGGTAGACGGCGCGTCTGATACGGACAATTCAGGAACAGCGATCAAAGTCTGCAGCACGTCGTGCAGTTCATCTGCGTCGCGCACATCGGGCCATGATTCGTCGCGCACTTCAGCGATTGCAGACGGATCGAGGCGGCCAACCTCGGAAAGTACCGCTTCGGGCAACATGCGGCGCATTTCCACCGCTCGAGCGCGGCGCTCTTCAAGGGGAGCATCGTCCAAATACGCGTAAGGGTTCGCGTTTAGAATCTCATGCGAGAACTGCGAAGGCACCGGTGTATCGACGGCGACACACTGTATTTTCCCGGAGGAGATTCCTTCCAGCACGCTTTTCAAGCCATCGATGTCCATGGCCTCGGTGAGCGCGTCTTTCATGGTTTCGCGCACCAGCGGATGGTCCGGAATCTGAATGTCGCCGGAAATATTCTCCTGGCACGCCAGCGCTTGCGGGAAAACGGCTGCCAGCAGATCGTCCGAGCGCATGCGCTGGATTTGCGGCGGAACTTTCTTGCCGCCCTGAAATCGGAGGAGCGCGAGGGCGCGTCCGGCGGCCCAGCGCCAGCGGCTGGTGAAAATGGGCGACGCCAACACGGCCTGTGAAAGCAATTCCTCCACCGTGGCGGGCTGCAGGAAATGAAAGACATCGGCAAGCGGGAAGCTGTGCTGCTCTCCAAGAGAAATATTTAGTCCGTTGTCGGTGGCCGCCGCCTGCAATTCGAAATTGAAAGAGCGGCAAAAGCGCTTGCGCAGCGCGAGCCCCCAGGCTTTGTTGATCCTGCCGCCGAATGGTGCGTGGATGACGAGCTGCATGCCGCCGCTTTCGTCAAAGAAGCGCTCCGCGACGACGGTTTGCTGCGTCGGAACCGCGCGCAGCACCGCGCGGCCAGCGATGATGTACTCGACGGCTTGTTCGGCCCCGGCGCGATCGAGGCCACACTCCTGCATCAGCCAATCGATGGCGGTGGCTCGCGAAGGATCGGTGCGCGTTGCTCCTGGCCGAGCTGTCTCTGTTAAGGTACTTATCCGCTGGCGCAGTTCGGCCACTTGTTCGGAGAGTTCAGCGGTTCGCGCTGGAGCTTCGCCTCGCCAAAAAGGCACGTTCGGCGGAGCACCCTGCGCGTCTTCGACCAAGACCGCACCAGCTTGAACCCGCCGGATTCGCCAGGAAGTATTGCCGAGGAGTACGATGTCGCCTCGCAAGCTTTCTACCGCGAAGTCTTCATCCAGTGTTCCGACGACCATGCCTTCCGGTTCGGCAATCACCGTGTACAGCGCGTTGTCGGGGATCGCGCCCCCGCTGGTGATGGAAGCAAGCCGGCTGCCACGCCGCGCGCGCAAGCGTTTGTTAACCGCGTCGTGATAGAGATACGTGCCATAACGGCCGCGGCGCGCTGAAATCCCGTTAGCCAGCATGTCAATCAGCTCGTCGAAGGTCTCTCGGGCCAGCGCGCGATAGGGATAGGCGCGCTTCACCAGGGCAAACAGATCGTCGTCGCGCCAGTCCGCCGCCGAACATTCGGCCACAATCTGTTGCGCCAGAACGTCGAGCGGGCAATCAGGAATCAAAATGTGATCCAGAAGGCCCTGGCGGATGGAGCGCACCAGAGCCGCGCACTCGAGAAGTTCATCGCGCGTGGTCACAAACAGCCGTCCTTTTGGAATGGCGCCGCGCCAGTGGCCAGCGCGTCCCACGCGTTGCAGCGCCACGGCGATGGAGCGCGGCGAACCGATCTGGCAAACGAGGTCTACTGTTCCAATGTCGATGCCCAATTCCAGCGACGCCGTGGCGACGAGCGCGCGAAGTTCTCCCGCTTTTAGTTTGTTTTCCACGGCGAGCCGCCGCAAACGCGACAAACTGCCGTGATGCGAAGCCACAGCGTCTTCGCCCAGCAATGCGCCAAGTTGATGCGCGACGCGCTCGGCGAGCCGGCGGGTGTTCACGAAGATCAGCGTGGAACGGTGCTGTTGCACAAGCTCGGTAATGCGCTTGTAGATCTCGTCCCACATTTCATTGGAAGCCACCGCGCCGAGCTCGCTGGCGGGAACTTCGACAGCCAAATCGAACGCGCGCCGTTGCGCCACTTGCACGATTGTGGGTGATGGACGCGAACTGCCCGTGAGGAACCGGCCGATTTGCTCGATGGGCTGCTGCGTTGCCGACAGGCCGATTCGCGTCGGATGGCAATCCGTCAGTGCCTCGAGCCGCTCCAGCGAAAGCGCGAGATGCGAGCCGCGCTTGTCGTCCGCGACAGCGTGAATCTCGTCGACAATCACCGTGCGAACCGTCCGCAGCATTTCGCGGCTTTTTCCGGCGGTGAGCAGGATGTAAAGAGACTCCGGCGTGGTCACCAGGATTTGCGGAGGGCGCTTTTGCATCGCACGGCGCTCGTGCATCAACGTGTCGCCGGTGCGCACGGCTGTGCGGATTTCCGGCATCAGGAAGCCACGCGCCGCCGCCAAATGCAGGATTTCTCCCAGCGGGGCTTCCAAGTTCTTTTGGATGTCGTTGCCCAGCGCCTTCAAAGGGGATACATAAAGAACCTCAATCTCATCGCGCAGGCCTCCGGTGATGGCTTTGCGCACCAAGCGGTCGATGCAGGCCAGGAAAGCGGCGAACGTCTTGCCTGAGCCGGTAGGCGCGCTGATCAGCGTGTCATGTGCGGCCAGGATATGGGGCCAGCCCATGATCTGCGGCTCGGTCAGCGTGCTGAACTTCTCGACAAACCACTCCTGGACGAGCGGATGAGCCCATTCGAGGCCGGTAGCTGAAGAAAGCGGTGCAGTGGTCGGATTCATGGAACCAGGAACGCGTTGAAAGAACTTACCTATTGTCCTCGAAAAACGCTTGAGAAGCAAAAATGCGAGGCGAGCGCTCATGGCACACGGAGAGCGGCCAGGCCGAACAAGTCTTGCGATTTTCGGCAGATGATCGATCTGAATGGGATCAGGTGGCCCAAACCATTTTGCTGAAGGACCTGGCAACGGCGGTGAATTTTAGAATGCAGCGAATAGCCGCGAGCGTACAATTGGTCAAGGCTCTCGGTGGAGGCTGGGGGACGACGCGAACACATACCGGATCGTTCCGCAGTCGAAGTGGATTTTTCGCCAGCAAGGAGGCCGTCCGGTGATCTTCAAGCAGTTTTATCTGTCATGCCTGGCGCACGCCTCCTACGCGATTGGCGACGAGCAGACCGGCACGGGCGCAGTGGTTGACCCGCAGCGCGATACGGACCAGTACATCGCGTTCGCCGCAGAGCACGGGTTCAAGATCGAGCACGTATTCCTGACGCATTTCCACGCCGATTTCGTGGCCGGGCATTTGGAGTTGCGGGACCGGGTGGGCGCCAAAATCTATCTGGGCGCGGCCGCAAAGGCAGCGTATGCGTTCACCGCTCTGCGCGATGGAGACACTCTGGAATTCGGGCATGTGCGGCTGAGAATCATGGAGACGCCGGGGCACACGCCGGAGTCGATCTCCATCCTGGTTTACGATTTGAACCAAAGCGACAAGCAGCCGCACGCCGTGCTGACCGGGGACACGCTGTTCATCGGTGACGTGGGGCGGCCGGACCTGCGCGCGGCGCTGGGATGGTCGGCAAACGATCTGGGAGGGATGCTCTTCGATTCGTTGCACGCGAAACTGCTGGGGCTGCCGGACGAAAGCTTGGTGTATCCGGCGCACGGCGCGGGCTCGCTGTGCGGGAAGGCGCTCAGCAAGGAAACGGTGTCTACTCTCGGGGAGCAGCGCCGCACGAACTACGCGCTCCAACCGATGAGCAAAGAAGCCTTCATTTCCGTGGTCACTGCGGATCAGCCAGACGCTCCTCCCTATTTTACGTATGACGCGGTGTTGAACAGCCAAGAGCGGCCGACGCTCGAGGAAACATTGGCGCGGCTGAACGCGCTGACGCTCAACGATGTGCTCGCGCTACAAAGCGCGGGAGCGCAAGTCCTGGACACGCGCGAGGCCTCGGAATTCGCGGCGGCGCATCTGGTCGGCAGCATCAACATCGGCCTGGGCGGGCAGTACGCCACGTGGGCCGGAACCGTGCTGGAGCGGGAGCACCCGATCGTTATCATCACTGATCCCGGCCGGGAAAACGAGGCGGCCACGCGCTTGGGGCGCATTGGGTTCGATCACGTGGCCGGGTATTTGAAGGATGGGCTGCTCAGCTTGAGCGCGCGCCCGGAATTGGCGGTCAGGACGGAGCGGCTGAGCGCATCGTTCGCGGCCGCACTCTTGTCGTCGCCTCAAGCGCCGCTGGCGATCGATGTCCGCGCGCCGCGCGAGCGCGAGGAGAAGCGCATCGCCGGGAGTTTGGCGTTGCCGCTCAACCACCTGACGGAAAATCTGGACAAACTGCCGAAGGACCGTACCTTGCTGGTGTATTGCGCCGGCGGGTACCGGTCATCCATCGCTGCGAGCTTGCTACGACGTCGCGGATTCCACCCCGTCAGCGAAATTGCCGGCGGCATGGCGGGCTGGGAAGCTGCCAACTTGCCGGTCCAGACCGGCCAACCTTCGTAGGGAAGCTTCTATCCCTTGTTGTGTGTTCCACGCTTCTCCAGAATCTGTTAACTATAGTTAGGCTCACTATAGTACGCTCATTTCTGGCCCAGAGAGGCCCGAACGGCACGATTTGGGGCTCGCTGCAGTCCGATTCGGTTTTTGTAGAGAACGCTTAATCCGATCGAGCCGGACCTTGGCATTCTTGGGGGAAACTACATTGAGCCGCTTGTTTAAGAGATCGGGCTTCTTTAGCCGCAAACGGCTGACGGCCTTCCTCGCACTCGCGATTCTCCTCTCTCTGGCATCCGCCGGGCTTTGGCATCATCACAGTAACTTCGAGTCCCCGGCAACTTGTCCCATTTGTCACGCAATCCATACACCGTTGGTACAGGCCGGAGTTGCTCCAACGCTTCCAGGTCTCGCCGTAAGCAGTTTGGCAGTTCCTCTTCAGCCGCAAACTTTTGAGTTTGATGCAATTAAGCGTTTCGCACCACCCCGCGCTCCCCCTGCTTCGTAGTCTTTTCCGTTGAACCAGGTCTGATTCTCGCGTCGCGGGTGAAAGCCCCGCTGCGGAGAACATTCCTTCTACAACCACAACGCCCGCGTTTGCGTGGGGCTGGCTTGCCGAGGAGATGAAATAATAATGAGTGGATTACAGAAATCATTGCTGCTTCTGGTCGTGTTCTTCTGGGTCTCCCTTTTCCCAAGGGTTGCCGCAGCACAAACGGGGAATTCGTCGTCGATTTCGGGTACCGTGTTGGACCCCTCTGGTGCCGTTGTGACCGGTGCTGACGTCACCATCCAAGACCCGGTCAGTGGTTACGAGCGATCGGCCACAACGGATAAGTCTGGCAATTTTAATTTTCCCAATGTGCCGCTAAACCCCTATCACTTGACGGTTACCGCCAAAGGCTTTTCACCCTACGTGCAGGATGTTGAGGTGCGGTCGGCCGTCCCGCTCAGTCTGAAAATCAATATGCAACTGGCCAGCGCCAGCACCACGGTGACGGTACAAGCGGAAGCGGGTGATCTGCTGGAAGCCACTCCGACCACGCATACCGACATCGACCGTTCGCTTATCCAAGAGATGCCCGTCGAGAACCCGTCATCGTCGGTGAGCTCCATCGTCACCTTGGCGACACCGGGCATCGCGGCAGACTCGAATGGCCTTTTTCATGGACTCGGCGACCATGCGGACAATTCATTTTCAGTTGACGGCCAGCCCATTACCGATCAGCAAAGCAAAGTGTTTTCGAACCAAATCCCGCTCAATTCCGTCCAATCCATGGAAGTCGTGGAAGGCGCCCCGCCGGCCGAATATGGAGACAAGACCAGCGTAGTGATCGACGTGACCACGCGTTCCGGCCAGGGCGTCACCGCCCCCCACGGCAGTGTGACCGCCTCCTACGGGACGTTCGGGACCTCGAATGCCGGATTCGATCTCGCGTATGGGGGCCAAAACTGGGGCAACTTCATTTCCGCAAACGGATTGGACACCGGACGCTTTCTTGATCCCCCGGAGTTCACCGTGATGCACGACAAAGGCAATGAAGAAAATCTGTTCGACCGGATAGATCGTCGCCTATCGGGCGCCGATTCCCTCGAGTTGAATCTGGGTTATACGCGCTCTTGGTTTCAAAACCCGAATTCGTTCGATGCCCAGGATGCGACGGCGTGGTCGGGGGTGGTTGTAAACGATGGCGGCATTGGTCCCGACGGCCAGCCCGTGGGCCCGACCGATCAGCGGTCGCAGATTCAGACTTTCAATATTGCTCCATCCTGGACTCGTTTGCTGAACCAAAACACCGTGTTTACTCTCGGCGCGTACGTTCGTCGCGACGCCTATAATTACTATCCGAGTGCGGATCCGTTCGCAGATCTCGGCCCGCCAAGCCTTTCCCGGGAATCCGTCTCGCAAGCTCGTACGCTAGCCAACACTGGGCTGCGCTCGGATATCGCCTATAACAAGGGCGTTCACAACATCAAGGCTGGTGTCACATATGAGCAAACATTCCTTACGGAGAACGACAATTTGGGAATCGTTGATCCGACGTTCAACGCGCCGTGCTTAACGCTTTCCACAGCTCCGAATCCAAACGTTCCAGTTCAGGGTTTTAGCGACCTTAGCCAGTGCGCGGGGGCCGGATTGGCGGAAAACGACCCTACCGTGAACCCTAACGCCCCGAACACAGCCCAATACCCGGCATTCAATCCGGTCTTATTGCCCTACGATTTGACGCGCGGAGGAAATCTCTTTGCGTTCAACGGCCACACGGATGTGAAGGAGCTAAGCCTTTACGTCCAGGATTCCATAACCAAGGGGAACTGGACCGTTTTTCCCGGCATTCGGGGCGATTTGTACAACGGTATAACCAGTGCACGGCAGGCGGAGCCTCGCCTGGGGATCTCTTACAACATCAAACCGAGCGGCACCGTTCTACGCGTCTCCTACGCGCGAACTTTGGAAACGCCGTTCAACGAAAACTTGATCCTTTCCAGCGTCGGATGCGCCTCGGACGTCTTGAATCCCCTTCTCCTTTGCTCATCGAGCTCATTGACTCCGCTGAGTCCCGGCTATCGTAATGAATTCCACGCCGGGTTTGAGCAAGCCTTTGGAAAGTATCTGGTGTTCGACGGCGAGTACATCTGGAAGTACACCCATAATGCGTACGATTTCAGCGTGCTCGGCAACACGCCGATTACTTTTCCGATTGAGTGGGACCGGTCCAAGATCCCGGGATATGCGGGCCGCGTAAGCGTGCCGAACCTCCACGGACTTACCGCGCTGGTCGTTTTCTCCAGTGTGGCGGCGCGATTCTTCGAGCCCCAGGTCGGCGGCGCGGGCGCCACGCCCACGGGCTCCGAGGTCTTCCGCATCGATCACGACGAAAACTTCAACCAAACCTCGCACCTTCAATACCAGCTCCCATGGAAGAACACTCCGTGGATCAGCTTCAATTGGCGGTACGACAGCGGCCTTGTGGCCGGCGCGACGCCCTGCTTTGGGCTAAGTGCCACCAACGATTGCCCAGGGTCGGTTCTCATCGGTGGAGTGCCGAACGTCAGCATGATCGCTACGAGCATTGGTGGGGTGCCCCTGAGCGCCGATCAGGAGTTTGAAGCGGGGTTCACTTGCAACGGCGTGGCCGCCACGCCAACCGTCGCCTTACCGTTCAACTGCCCGGCTTCGGAGTTCGGTTCCAAACTCATTAGCGTGCCTGCGCCAGGGACGGAAAACGACGATCACAATCCACCGCGAATTCAGGCGCGGAGTTTGTTCGACTTTGCCATCGGCGACGATAACCTCTTTCACGGCGATCACCGTAAATGGAGCGCCCAATTCACGGTCATCAACCTGGCGAATAACTACGCGTTGTACAATTTCCTTTCAACGTTCAGTGGCACGCATTACGTAACGCCGCGCACACTGACGGGCGAAATCGGATTCCACTTCTGACGTCTGCCCTGGGGCGCAAAAGCCCGGCCGAACGGACCGCAGCTCGTTCCGGGCTTTCGTCCCTCAGTGCGGTAGGTAACTCGTTCGTGCGGCTGTCCTGCGAAACGGGAGAAGTTGGCTCCCCGAACTGTACGCTTTGCGAACCTTTAGATTTCAGTTTCCGCTTACCTTCGGAAAGCAAAGATACGGCACAAAGTGACGCGAATTCCTCCCAGTTGTTTGGAATTGGGTCCTAACTCCTTTTCGCACGGTCTAAACAAGACAGCGGACTTCACTTCGCCGCTATAACTTTCCGAGAGCCAAAAGGAAATGGTTTTGTCCCAGTTTCTGCTTACTTCCGGATAGCCGACCAACAGCCAACTGGCCGTTCTGCAGTTTTGAGCGTAATTGTGATTTTTCAACAGTTGACCGACACTCGTCCCACACAACCGTTGCAAACGGAGAAGTGTGCATCCAACTTAGTCAGCGCAACGTCAGTGCTTCTCCTCCTCCAGCCTTATCCCCTCTTGCGTGACAATCGTGCCCGTCGCCTCGCTGAGCAAGAAGTATCTCTTGCCTCCGTCAAGGACGACGAGGTCGTTGGTTTTTGTACCATCCGCAGTGAAGAGCGCCCCGGTACAATCCGCATCGACCGTGTAGCTTGCGTCGACGCTCGGCGGTGCATACGTCCAGTCTTGGATGTCACCGTTGTTGCTTCTGGTCAAGCGCGTAGGACCGATCGTCCCGTCTCCGTTAAAGATTTGGCCGCCGATCGAGGCGATAGGGCCACCCACGACATTGTTCACGCCGGTCCTGTTGAAGCCATAGGCCCCTTTGAGGCTGGCAACGCTACAGCCACGATCTTGGGCATGAACGTTGATGATCGCCCTTGGAATGCGGGCAAAAGTCG
>JASHQB010000072.1 GCA_030037775.1 Candidatus Acidiferrales bacterium | reverse complement strand
ATCCCACCTTTCCAGAAAGGGTCTGAGCCTTCGCGCGAATCCGCCACAACAATCGTATGTTTCCCGATGGCCACCGAGTCGCCGGGCTTGAGCGTGACCATCTTCACGCGCTGTCCATTCACGAAGGTGCCGTTCAAGCTGCCAAAATCCTCCAGCATCAATCGCCCTTCCTCGTTGAACACGCGCGCGTGGTAGTGCGACACAGCCGGATTGTCGATGACCAGGCCGTTATCGGGTGAGCGGCCAATGCTGACCTCTTTTGCCCCCACGGAAGTCTCGCTCAGGATCGAATTCTCGAATTTCAACACCAGTTTCGGCATGGCCATCCTCCACAGGAAAACTCAGGAGCCCTTGAACCACCGCCCCAGTCTCTCGATCGCCCCCACTAACCTTGGCGCCTGTCGCAGCACGATCACGCTGATGTTGTCGCTGCCTCCGGCATCATTGGCCAGCTTGATCAGCCGGTCGACGGCGGCTTGCGGATCGTCGATTTCTCCCAGCACCGTTGCAATCTGGCCGTCGGAGAGCTCCTTGGTGAGCCCATCCGAACACAGCAGCAGAGCGTCATCTTCCGCCAGCAGTTCTTCATTCACCTCTACTTCGACATCCGCATCCACTCCAACCGCGCGCAACAGCACGTTCTGCAGATTGCTGTTATTGGCCTCCTGCTCGGTCATTAGCCCCTGCCGGACTTGCTCCGCAATGAACGAATGGTCCTGTGTTAATGACTCGAGGTTGCCGTTGCGAAAGCGATAGACGCGGCTGTCTCCCACGTGCGCGATATTGGCGCGTTCTTCGGTGAGCATTACCGCGACCAGTGTGGCGCCCATCCCGGTCTGCATGGTGTTCTGCTGAGCTGCCTGGTGGACGGTGCGATTTGCCAACCGGATGGCGCTTGCCAGGCGGTTTCCTGCTGCGGAGATTCCTGCTAGGTGCTTTCCTACGAGCGGAACCGAGGGATACTGCGACGCTTCGCGGCAATGCGCGACGACCGTCTCCGACGCCAGCCGGCTCGCCACTTCCCCCGATGACTGGCCGCCCATGCCGTCCGACAGAACAAACAAGCCTATCTCTGGCGCGACGCGGAAAGCATCCTCGTTGTTTTGGCGCATCCTGCCCACATCGCTGCGCGCGCCGAATTCAATTTCCATTCCGCCCCTCAGAATTCATGCCCCATTGCGGCTGTCAGTTTGGAAAATGGCTTTGGCCCTGGTTCCCAGATCCATTTGGATTCTGGCCTGGCACAACCTGCCGCGCTTTCGGAAAGCCCACACTCTTGAGCCAATCGAGCACTTTCTGCGCCTCAGCCTCTTGATAAGGGCCGGTGAACACCACAAAAAACTCCTGCCCTTCCGGGCCTCGTCTCGGCTTGATCGCAACGGGAAGGTTCTGATCCTCGATTCGCTTGGAGACATTCTGGGCGCGGTCCTCTCGTTCAAAGCGGCCCACCCAGAGGTAAATATTCGGATTTGCTCGCGCTGAATTCGTCTTCGGCGTTCGATTCGCCCATTCCATGCGCGGAAAGACGACCGGAACGGCGGGCTTTGGCGATGAAGTCTCCTTCGCTTTAGACGGCTCTGGCGTTTTCTTTGCTGCCGGTGCTGCCGGCGTTTCGATGGGTTCAGGCGGCGGGATCACAAAGGCGTCGGCCGGAGGTTCGGGAGCCGCCGCCACAGCTGGCGGCGCAATCAGTGCTGCTTTTTTCGTTATATTGAGCGCACGCAGCGTGCCGAGCGCCAGAAGGACGGCAATCATGACGGTGATAATCCGACCGGCATGCGACGAGCGCTGCGGCTTTGCAGCTAAGGTGCTTTGCCGATGCGCGAGCGCCGCGCCTTGGCCTGCGGGCATGGGGACGGCGGCGGTCGCTGCCAATGGGGCCGATGCGACAGGCGCGCCGGTGACTCGCGTCGAACGCAAAGCATTTTCAAGTTCCGCAATGGACTGGAATCTCTTCGCGGGATCTTTTTCCAGGCACTTCAAGATGGCGCGTTCGATGTACACAGGAATGTTCGGGTCGATATCGTGTGGCGGCGCGGGCGCTTCCTGCATTTGCTTCAGCGCAATCGCAACGGCGGTGTCCGCGCGAAATGTTTCCGAGCCGGTGAACATTTCGTACAGCACAAGCCCGAGCGCGTAGATATCCGTGCGGAAGTCCACGGGCTTGCCGGATACTTGCTCCGGAGCCATGTATGCCGGCGTGCCGATCATCGCGCCGGTCAGCCGCGTGCCCGCCTCCATGGACCGCGCGATGCCGAAGTCCATGATCTTCACGTTTCCGTGCGTATCGATCATCACGTTTTCCGGCTTCAAGTCGCGATGCACGATCCCTTGCGCGTGCGCCTCTTTCAGCCCGGAGCAAATCTGCGAGGCCAGATCGACGCCCTTGCGCACCGGCAATCCGCCGAAGCGGCTCAGCACCGACCGCAAACTCTCGCCTTCGACGAACTCCATCGAGGTGTATGCGATTCCGCCGACGCGATTGAATTCGTACACGCGGCACACGTTCTTGTGAGTGATCTTGCGCGCGAAGAGCAGCTCGTTCTTGAACCGCTCTGTCATTGCCTGGTCCGATGCAATCTCAGGTTTGATCAGCTTGAGAGCGACCGTCTCGCCGGTTTCCCGGTCGCGTGCCTTATACACATTGCCCATGTTGCCGTGGCCGGCTTCGCTCAAAATGTCGTAGCGCTGCGAAAGCGCGGAAAGGCTGCTGGAAGTCAGATTGAGATTTGAGAGAGGGAAGCTCTCCGTCGAGGACGAACGCGCTCCAGTCCCTCCCGGCGCTCCTGCCATATCGCTGAGCAGAACCGTTTTTTGCGGCTCGGCGCTCGAGCTGCGTCGTCCGGGCGTGCCTGAGCCCGAGCTACGACGTTCCTCCGCCGCGCCGCTCGCGGACACAGGTGTACTCTGGGTTTTCGTCGTCTGGTCCATATGGGCCCTGTCTACAATAAACACCAAAACTGGCTGTTATGGGGGCACCTTGCAGTGCAGGTGTAAGGAAAAAGTATCTAGTACTGAAGTACCGAGGGCTTTCAGGATGTTGAACTTAGCTCATGCTTGATCAGATTGGCGAGAGTCAGGACTGCTCGGCCGCCGGCGGAACAGCGCCTGCAGCAGAGGCTAGCATATCTGCGGTCAAGGGCAGCGATTCCTGCGTAGCATGCGCGGCCCAGCATGTCGATTCGCGCACCGGAGCATACGAGAACCGATGCAGCGGCGTCGGCCCGTAACGCCGCAGCGCCTCCAAATGGTCCGGCGTGCTATAGCCGCGGTTCGTGCATAGCCCATACTGCGGATAAATCTGGTCGAAATCATCCATCAAGCGATCGCGTTCGACCTTGGCTAGAATCGACGCGGCGGCAATCGATACCGAGCGCGCGTCTCCGTGAATCAGCGGTTTTTGCTCGATCGGCAGCGGCAACTCCATCGCATCAATCAGCAGGTAATCGGGCGTGGGCCGGATGTTTTCCACTGCCGCGAGCATGGCCTGCTTGCTCGCCTGGTATATGTTCCATGCGTCGATGCGGCTCGCGTCGATTTCCGCCACGGCCCAAGCCAGCGCGTGCTCGCGTATGCGCGGAGCCAGTTCCGCGCGGCGTTCCGGCGTGAGTTTTTTGGAATCGTCGAGCCCTACAATGCGCCTTCGAGGATTGAGTACCACCGCCGCCGCGACCACTGGACCAAACAACGATCCGCGCCCCGCTTCGTCGATTCCGCAGATGCGCATCCATCCTTGCTTGCGCGCCAGCAGTTCGTAGCGTGTGCAGCAGAGCCGCGCCATCGCGCGGGATTCTACCACAGCAAACTCGGCCTCGCGGATGTCGACTGTGGAAAAGTTTCGACGCCGAAACGCTTCTACGACGGTACGTTCATGGCTTCATCGCCGGAGGGCCCGTAAATCGCTGGCACTTTGCCTCCCGCCTGGCGCAGATAAACCGTCAACTGGCCGCGATGATGTACTTGGTCGAGCAAATTTCCCCAGAGTGTTTCCGCTTGCTCCAATTGAATCGAACCGCCGCGCATCGTCACGGTTACCGTCTTGCTGAACTCCGTCTTCGGAAGCCGCATTTTTTCGGACGCCTCGCGATGCGCGGTTTCGTAAGCGGCGGCAATCTCTTCCATCGTTTCCGGGGGAGGCGGGCTCGGCGGGACGTTGCGAAGATCCCCGAAGCCGTCGATGATTTTCTCAATCACGCGCTCATCGATCACGCATTGCCAGGCCAGATCGCGGATAGAGCGCGAGCGCTCATGCGGCTTCACGCCGAGGCTCTCCAGCGGAAAAGCCCTGAACACCTTGGCCGTCGTTTTCGCTTCACGATCCCAAATGCGCAGAAAAATTTCTTTTGCGTCCATTTTGAGCCTCCGGGCGCAGGTTTTGCGCTGAGTCTTCGTGTGAATAGGGCGGGGCGCATCGAACGAGCAGCCCCTGCGGAATGACAAATCCAAATGCGGAGAACGGAGGCTACTCGGCGGATTCCTTCGCCGTCGTGGGTTGTTCGGCTCGCGCAGCGCGCTTGATTCGCGCCGACTTGCCCTTGAGCCCGCGCAAGTAATAAAGCTTCGCGCGTCGCACATTCCCTTGCTGCACAATCTCGACCGATGCAATCATCGGAGAATGCAGCGGGAAAATCCTCTCTACGCCAATCCCGAAGCTCACTCGCCGCACCGTGAAGCTCGCGCCGGCCGTGTGCCCGCGCCGTTTGATCACCACGCCTTCAAACGGCTGGATGCGCTCTTTTTCCTTTTCGCCTTCCGCTTCACGCAATTTTACGTTCACCCGCACCGTATCCCCAGGGCGGAACGCCGGCAA
>JASHQB010000071.1 GCA_030037775.1 Candidatus Acidiferrales bacterium | reverse complement strand
GTACAGCTGTTGCAGCGGGAAGAAGAGCGGCTATGGTTTTGGGGGGTCGAACGAACCGATGACCCCAAGCTTGCCGCCGAATTGCTGGGCCGCCTGGGGCTCCGCTACGATCAGCGGCGCGAGTTTCCCAAGCGTGTGGCGGAGTTTGCGGTGCCAGCCGGACGTGCCGTATCCGCTTTCCGGCTGGCGCAGGCGCGACGCGCGCTGGCAGAGTCAATCAGCGCCGGACGAACCGCGCTGGCCAGCGACTAGCACCAACACGCCTTCATGACCGCGCCTGGGGTTATTTCTCGCGAATGATGACCTCGCCATGTGCGACTACGTGGTCATTGATCGCCAAGCGGTATTTGAATGACCCCTTGACGCCAGCCCGGGGCGTGCCGCTCATCAAGCGCACTCCTGGGGGCGCTTGAAAGACGTTCGAGGAAAAAGGGCAGCGCTGAGGGTCGAATTCCACGCGCAAGTTTCCGCTCTCCGCCACCCACACCACTTGGTCAGCCGCCTCGATCAGAACAATTTCCGGCAAGACTCCGACAAGTACGAGTTTTTCAGCCATATTTGCGGCGCCGGCCAGACGGCGCGAGTACGGAACCATAGCATATCCAGGGCGATTTGCATCTCTCGAGGACCCTCCGCGCGGCTGTCTGCTAGGCAGAGTTCGACATGATTCCGCCCAGCATCTCCCGCAACCGAACCAGGCTGAACGGCTTTGGGAGAATCGGGACGCCTTCGAGTTCGACGGCAGCTTTGTCAGAGTCAGCGAGGTTGCCTGTCATCAGCAGAAAGCGCCCCGCGAGGTTCGGATGCTGTTCACGCAGAGTGCGAAGGACCCAAAGGCCGTCCCGGCCGGGCATTTTCAAATCGCAGAGCACCGCGTCAAACGGGCCTTCAGGACGGTGTCCAGGCGCGTGGAATCCTCAAGGGTCACCACCTTCGCGCCGGTGTTGCCTAAGACTTCGGCGACAAGCAGGTTTTCCGCCTCTTGCTGGTCCGGCCCGGCTACGGCGGTGTCGAGATCTTGTTTCGTTAACATGCGAAGCTCACCGGACGAATCTCTGTATTCTTCGAGCAGGTGAGGATCGCCCGATCCGTGAAACCTCCAGAAGGCCAGCACCGTTCCGTCGAAAGCGTTGTGAATTTGGGATTGCAGGGCGATTTGTTTATGAAGTCTTTGAACGCCGGAAGAGAACTGCGAGCGAATCATCTCGCTCAAGATCAGCGCCCCCGCCATCAAGAACACCGCGAGCAGGACCGTCCCACCTTCCATCAGAATGAAGCGGCTTTGCATCGAGCGTGGCTTCGGAACTGAGAACGCAGTGCTTTCGTGAGGATTTGATTTCGCTGCGCGTAGGGATACTTCCATGGAGCGATAAGACAGGCAAACGGAAGGCCAAAGGAAAAGTTATCGGGGGCAGCAGACTACTGACTTGTGAGCAGCGAGCTTCCTCGAATGCAGACATGACGAGCGCGAAAGGAACATCTGTTCCGGTTTGGAGCATGCCGCGTCACGCGTTCAGATTGAGAAGATCGCTCTAGGCAACGGCGCGGACCGCTTCGATGATGTGTCGCGCGGAAATGCCGAAAGCGTCGATTAGTTCATCCGATTTTCCCGAATGTGGCAAGCCGTTTACGGCCAGCTTTCGAAACCGCGCAGGCGATGCGCCAACCTCCGCCAGAGCGGAAACGACGGCCTCGCCCAATCCTCCTTCGGGATAATGGTCTTCAACGGTGACCAAGGAATTGTTGCAGGCCTTCAGATGCGCGGCGAGTTGTGGCCCTTCGATGGGCTTCACACAGTATAAATCGACCACGCGCACCGCGATGTTCTCAGATTTCAATTGCTCGTAGGCCTTGAGTGCCTCATGCACGGTGATGCCGGCGGCGACAATGAGCGCGACGTCTTTGGCGGTTTGACGAAGGATCTGAAACCCGGGGACTGGGAATTTCTCGTTTGCGGAATAGAGAAGCGCAGTCTTGGGACGCGAGGTTCGGATGTAGGTGACGCCCGGAAGCCACGCGGCTTGTTCGGTGAGACGTTCGGCCGAGTAGGCATCCGAAGGATACAAAATCACGGAACCGTGGACCGCGCGAAGCGCAGCGATGTCCTCAAGAGCCATTTGCGAGGGTCCATCTTCGCCGATCGAAACGCCGCAATGCGACCCGCAGAGCTTGATGGAGCTGCGGCTAATCGCGGCCATGCGCATTTGGTCGTACGCACGCGACAGAAAACACGCGAACGTAGAAAGAAACGGCACTTTCCCGCGCGCCGCCAGCCCCACGCCGACGCTGACCATGTTCTGTTCCGCGATGTAGGCCTGATAGAAACGATCCGGATAGGCGTCGCCGAAAATTTCGGCAAATGTAGAATTTTTCACGTCGCCATCGAGAGCCACGATGTGCGGATTCACCGCACCGATCCTTTTGAGAGCGTTGCCGTACGCTTCTCGCGTCGCGACGGACGCATCTGCTTTGTAGCTCGGTGCAGGCGGCTCGGGAAAATCGGGAGGCTCAGGCAAATTCGTGCGCGCGTAGGAACGGCCGGGGTCGGCAGGCACGTCAATCGGCCCTCCCAGTTCCGCGACGGCCTTCGCCAGTTGTTCCTTCGAAAGCGCCTTGCCGTGCCAGCCGTCTTTATCCGCAAGAAAACTCACGCCGTGCCCTTTTATCGTTTCTGCGACAATGGCTTGCGGCCGGCCCTTTGCCTGCTTGGCCCGGTCCAGCGCCGCGACAATCGCTTCCACATCATGGCCGTCGATCACTTGCACGTCCCATCCTTGCGCCTCGAACTTTTTGCGATAGACTTCCATATCGTGCTTGTACATGGTGCGTTCGCTCTGGCCGAGCGCGTTGATATCCGCAACCGCGATTAAACCATCGATTCCGTAGTGGCCCGCAAATTCCGCGCCTTCCCACACGCTGCCTTCCGCGAGTTCGCCGTCGCCGAGGAGCACGTAGACCCGCGTGTTCAGCTTGTCCAGTTTCGCGCCAATCGCCAGACCTATGCCGACAGACAGTCCCTGTCCCAATGAGCCAGTCGCTGCGTCAACGCCGGGGATACGTGGCGTAGGATGACCTTCGAGTTCGCTCGAAAATTCCCGCAACGTCATCAGTCGCGAAATGGGAAAAACGCCCGCCACGGCCAGCGCGGCATACAGCAGAGGCGCCGCGTGGCCCTTGGAAAGCACGAAGCGGTCGCTATCCGGCCCATTTGGATTGCGCGGATCAAATTTCATGGCGTGAAAAAAAATCGAGGAAACGAGTTCCTGGGCGGAAAGGCACGACGTCGGATGGCCCGAACCGGCCGCCGTGGTGGACATCATAGACAGAATTCCCATCCGGCGCGCCTTTTCGCGAATAATGCCGACGGCGGATGATGAGGGTGTCGCTTGCGGTGTGGCGCTCATGATTGGCTCCTGTTGCAGATCTCAATGTAATCTTACTCCGGATGATGGGGCAATGGCCGAAATCGAATCTCTACAGGAAAACCAGTATTTTTAATCGCTCTAGCCGCGCCCGAACTCCACGCCGTGCGCTTCCGGACCCAGGGCGACCACGATCGCACCAGCCGCGAGGACAATGCCCGCAAAAATTCCCATGGCGTGCCCATAACCGATTCGCTTGCCCAGGAATGCTTCTATCGGCTGGCTGAACGATGCGATCAACACGCCAAGCTGATAGGCGAAACCGGGGAAGAATCCCCGCAGGGCGTCGGGAGACAGTTCGTTGATGTGCGCAGGGATCACGCCCCACGCGCCCTGTACCATAAACTGCATCAGAAATGCCCCGGCCAGGATGAGCGCGAAATTCGGCGCAGCAATCCAAGCGGGGATCAAAACGATCGCCAGAACCAGCGCCAAAATCATGGCACGGCGCCTGCCGCGCTTATCCGAGTAAACACCCAGCAGGATGCCGCCGGCAATCGCGCCAACCATGGAAATTACAGTGACCAGCGCGGTGGTGCCGGGACGATACCCGCGCTGCGACTGCAGGAACGTGGGGTACAAGTCCTGGGTGCCGTGAGAAATAAAATTCACCAGCGCCATCAGCAGGACTAGGTAGGCAAATCTTTTCCAGTTGCGAAAAATCGACCGAAAGTAAGAACTCCAATCGCTCCTACTCGCGGTGGCAGCCCAGGTTGTACTTTCTCTTACCTTCAGGAGGATCAAAAGCGTTAGCAGCGCGGGCAAGCTGCCGATGAAAAACATAGCGCGCCAGCCAAAGTGGGGAAAAACCAGCCAGTAGGCTATCGCCGCCAGCAAGTATCCGAACGCGTAGCCTTCCTGCAACAGTCCTGAAATCATGCCCCTCCACTCCGGAGGTACCGATTCGAGCGCCAGCGAAGCGCCGACACCCCATTCACCGCCCATGCCGATTCCATAGAGCAACCGCAAAATAATGAACGCGGAGTAGCTGGGCGCGAATCCGGAAAGCACCTCGATGATTGAGTAAAAAAGGATATCGAGCGTTAAAGGCAAGCGCCGGCCGTAGCGATCCGCGAGCAGGCCAAAAATGAACGCGCCCACCGGACGCGTAAACAGGCTTGCGGTCATCGCGAAAGTGATTTCAAGTATGCTGCGGTGAAAATCCTTTCCAATCGGGGAGAGTACAAATGCGAGAACAAAAAAGTCGAAGGCGTCGAGCGTCCAGCCCAGAAAACAGGCGGTCACGGCGTTGCGTTGATTCGAGCGCTCGGCGGAAAGGTCCGTGGGCGGCATCGTTGGCCCGCGAATGTTAGGTCAATGGAAGCGCGAACGCAATGCGGGCTATTGCTTCCTCAGGCGGTCGAGTCCGGCGAATAGGAAAACGGCGATACCGGAATTGATCAGCGATGCAATTAACAGGTGGAACGTGAAGAAAGGCGCATGTTGCGTCAGAAGCAAGCGCATCATCAGCGCCAGCAGGATCTGGTGAACGTGAAAAAACAGAAACATCAAGATAAAACGGCTGATGGGGTGTTCCGTGTCCAGCCGGGCGCCGATGGACGAAGCGATGTAGCCGATGAAGCCCTTGGCGATGCCATACAGCCCGATGGGTGTGTGGCTGATGCCGTCCTGCAGCAGGCCCACAACCGTCCCGAGCAGAAGGCCAGTGATCGAATTGCGCCGGCTGAGCCCGAAATAAGCCACTGCCAGCAGCGGCAGCTCCAGAGTCTGAAATCGTGGACTGAATCGGTTCAGGAACGCCTGCAGCACCAGAGACAGAAAGCAGACGCCCAGCACAGCTCCAGCATAGAACTTGTGCACTTCGATATGCTGCGACTCTGAGTCCATGCGAACGGTCATGACTTAGCGGCCCTCACTGAGGGATTCCAGGCCGGGCCGTTGTGGAGACTTTTTTCGCTGGCGCTTCGGTGGATTTCTTGGCGGCGCTCGCGAGCGTCGTCACGCTCTGCTGGTTCCCAACTTCGGGAGATTTCTGCTGGGACGACGAGTTTGCTTCCGCCGGACGGGAATTGAGCGTCTTTTCGGTGAGCAGCACCAGTACTTCTTCCAGACGGTCCAGATGCGCGGCAGGCGTGACCTCAACCGTTTGGAACGGGAATCCCGGCTTCGTCGAAGCGACCCAGCCGACCGGCAGGTTCTTCGGGAAGATTCGATCTTCGCCCGATGTGAGCACTTGCTCGCCCGCAGGGACTTTTTCCTCGGTGCTGACGTAATCCATCCATATCAGCGGATCTCCGGTACCTTTCACCACTCCGTGAGTGCGCGTGTCGGTCAGCAGGGCGCCCACTCCGCTTTCTCGGTCCGTAATCAGCAGCACCTGCGAGGTATGCGCAAGGGCCTCCGATATCTTTCCCACCACGCCGTCCGGAGTAATCACCGCCATGTTGCGTCGAATGCCGTCCTGCTCTCCGCGATTAATGAAGACGGTGAGACTGGTGGAATCTGCATTGGCGCCGATCACTTCCGCGGCGACCATGGGAATATCCGCGTTCTCCTGACGAAAGCCAAGCAGCCGCGCAAGCCGCACCGCTTGAGCCGCCTGGCCTTCCAATTGCTCATTCTTGAGCCGCAGCTCGCCGACCTCTGCGGTTAGCTGGCGATTCTCAAAGCGCACCTCGCGCAAATCGATATAGCCGAACCATACGCCCTCAACTTTGGAAATGAAGAAAGTGCCGGCGCGTTGGAGTGGTGTAAGCAAGTCCGCCGACCAAACGCGGATTAGCCGCACGTCGCGGCCGCGTTTGATTTGGAACGCAAGGATCATGACCTGCGCCAGGATCACAGCGACCAGCAAAACTAACGGCCGATGGCGGGACGGGACATCCATAATCGTCTAGAGTTTCCAAGCCGGAAGCGGGGGGCTCGAAATTCCGCAACTCGGGGCCTCAAAACCCTCCTGGCGCACGCGGCGCGGAAGCGAGCCAACCGCGCGGCGATTCGCAATATGCCTCAGTCAATCGAGACCAGGCGAAGGAGCCTGAAATCGCTGAGCATTTTCCCGGTACCCAGCACCACCGACGCAAGCGGGTCGTCGGCGATAGATACCGGCAGGCCGGTCTCCTCGCGTATGCGCTTGTCCAGATTCTTGATCAGCGCGCCGCCGCCCGTGAGCACGATGCCACGGTCGCTGATGTCGGCGGAAAGTTCCGGTGGCGTGCGCTCCAGCGCGACGCGAATCGCGTTCAATATGGTCGCGATACACTCGGAAAGCGCTTCGCGGATTTCGCTGTCGTCGATCGTCACCGTGCGCGGCACGCCCTCAATCAAATTTCTCCCTTTTACTTCCAGCGTCAGCGGCTTTTCCAGTGGGTACGCCGAGCCGATCTCAATTTTGATTTGTTCCGCCGTGCGTTCGCCCACGAGCAGGTTGTACTTGCGCTTCAGGTAGTGCATCACTGATTCGTCCATCTCGTTTCCCGCCACGCGCACCGAACGGGAGTATACGATGCCGCTCATCGAGATGACCGCGATGTCCGTGGTGCCTCCTCCGATGTCCACCACCATGTTGCCGGAAGGCTCTTCGATCGGCAAACCGGCGCCGATCGCTGCCGCCATCGCCTGTTCCACCAGATAAACCTCGCTCGCTCGCGCGCGATAGGCGGAGTCCTGCACCGCGCGCTTCTCCACCGGCGTGATTTCACTGGGCACGCCAATCACGATGCGCGGATGCACCAGCACGCGGCGATTGTGGGCCTTTTGGATGAAGTACGTCAGCATCTTCTCCGTGACCTTGAAGTCGGCGATGACGCCGTCCTTCATCGGCTTGATGGCCACCACGTTGCCGGGCGTGCGTCCCAGCATTTCCTTGGCTTCTTTACCCACGGCCACTACTTCGCCGTTGTTTTTGTTAATCGCCACGATGGAAGGCTCGTTCACCACGATGCCTTTGCCTTTGGCAAATACCAGCGTGTTTGCCGTTCCCAAGTCGATGGCCAGGTCGGACGAAAAAAGACTAAACACCGACCTCATGGAATATCCGTTTTTCATGAACCCCCTCGCGGCCTACAATTCCCCCACCCACGAACCACAATGCTAGAAGTCGCTTAAGAAACGAAACCCTTACGGGACAACCACTGGTATACGCTCCGTTTTCGTACCACCTCGGCGATCCTGCCCTGTGATGACAATCACGTGTGCCCCCGTTGTCATCGGCTCGGTAAAATAGCGAAAGCGGCCGTCCGAACCGATATCCGCCACGGCCTCGCCGTCGATCAGCAACGCCGATCCCGGCTCGGTATGCCCGCTGATTTCGACAACCTTGCCATGGAACTCCGGCGGATCCACGTCGAGCAACATAGTCTGCTCTTTATCTTGTTCCACCAAAGTGAATTTGAAAGGGTCCGCCGCTTCGCTCGACGCGTCTTTAGCGTCGATCGCCTTTACCGTCCAAAAATACTCTCCCGGGTTCAGGCCGGTTACTTCCACAGCGGTGTCCACCGTTGTCCGATCGGCAAGCAGGCGCGTGAACATCATCGTATCGCTGATCTTCAGCTCGTATTGGCTGGCCGTAGCCACCGGCTGCCATTCGAAGCGAATGGACGTGTGTTTCGGATCGGGAACAATGATCGGCTGCAAGTTCACAGGCTGCACCAGGCCCGGGGGCGCGAGAACATTGCTCTTGGTGATAGCGCCGCCCTGCGTGACGGATGCTCGCTGCCATTGCAATACTTGCACTTGCTGGCCGTCGTGTTGCACGTCAGCCGCGCCGGCCGCCACGGTGATCTCGCCTTGCTTCGTGGAGGGATCCGTCTTCACGTCAGCGTGGCTGTTTTCGTGCAACGACGCCACCGCATCTTCGAAAGAAACCTTCGCCGTCGACCCGGGCACTTGCCAACTGCCGGTCGTAAGGTCCACGGCGCCGGAACTGATGTGCACACCCACACTCGATGGGCTGTTCTGCGGCACAAAAATCTCTTCGACTGTGACCAGCGTCTGAGGATCGACCGTATACGTTGTGCCATCCGCAAACGCCAGGCGTGCCACGCCGTCAGGGCCGGTTTGAATCAAATCGCCTTTGTCGAGGGTCATCTGGTAATCAGCGGTGATCCACTGCACGGAATTGGCTCTCTTTATCTGTACTCTTCCGTCAAGATTGACGAAGCGCGCTCCGCGAACATCGGCCGACGCCGCGCTGGTGTCTTTCGGTTGCAGCGCCGACGACACATGCCGGATCAGCCCCGCGAAAGTGTCTGGAAAAACCAGGTAGCTTCCTGCGGCCAGAATAACCAGCACAGCCATGATGTAGAGCAGCACGCTGCGATACGTGACCGTGTGCCAGTACACTTCAACTTTATTGACCTTGGGGTGCGTCGCGGACGTAGTTTTTTCGGTTGTCATGCGAAATTTCAGCTAATTTGCGAATCTAGCATACGGGTTGGGGCCTTTCAACACGACCTGGGACAAGTTGCTAAATCACAAACCCTTGTCCGAAAGTACAGTTCGTCCGTCTCCGCGCCATGCCGGATGCGTCCCCGCGTCTACGGGAGCCGCGGAATCCCTCACTCGTGCTACGATTGCCGGTGATGCCCAGCCGCAAGAATATCCACGAAGGCGAGACCGCCTGCGAGCTGTTGCGCCACACCCTGGCGACGCTTGCGTACCGCGCCGGCAAGACTTTTCGCAACGCTCCGGCCGGCTTCGCGGAGTTTCGCGTCTCCGCGACCTCGCGAACGCCGGGTCAAATCCTGGTGCACCTCGGTGACCTCATGGATTGGGCTGCCTCCATTGCGCGGGGAAAGCAAGAATGGCATCCCTCTGCGCCCCTTGCATGGGAGGACGGTGTGAGCCGTTTCTTCGCAGCCCTCGGAAAGTTCGATCAGGTCTTGGCAACCAAGCAGCCGCTTCCCGTTCCATGTGGCAAGCTTTTTCAGGGCGCCATTGCTGATGCGCTCACCCACGTGGGCCAAATCGCGATGCTGCGGCGCATCGCCGGCGCGCCCGTCCGCGGAGAAAACTATTTTGTCGCCGACATTGCCGCGGGGCGCGTAGGCGCAGAACAATCTGCTCCTGTTCGTGAGTTCGACTAGCGCGAAAACCTGCCGATCTGCGGCGAATCGCCCTGCTCTTCCCCATCTCCCGCCGCTGCCAAAACTGTCCCACCGGACAGTGTAAATTTGCGCGCAAGAAGCTAATCGACAGGGCACGGCGGCTTGCATGGCAAACACGCTAGTGCTACGGTGAAGTTTACCTTTCTATCCGCCGAACAAAAAAAGACAGCGCAGCTTTTCTTGGGCGGAAGCAAAAAAAGAGGTACGAGCGGGTTTCAGGACCCGTCGCGCGGCAGGAGTTTGCGTGGCGAATTGGATCGGTAGCGACCAGAAGCTGCCTCAGGGGCGCCTCATTCTTGTTTCTTACGTCGTCGTCCTCGAGACCATCCTGTTATTGATTGGATTCTGGAAACTGCAGATCGTTCAGTCCGGCCATTTTGCCGATCTCGCGGAAAAGAATCGTATCCGCTCGATTCCTATCATCGCCCCTCGCGGAAAGATTCTGGATCGTTACGGCCGCGTTATCGTCGACAACTATCCGTCGTTCAGCATCCTGCTCCTGCGCGACGACCCGGCCCAGATCCAGAAGGACCTGCCGCAAATCACCACCGGCCTCGGCGTCACCGCCGATGATTTGAAACAGCAGCTTCTCGAAGCGCGCGATGAGCCCAAATTTCAGCCGGTGATCGTCAAGCCGGAAGCCAGCGATGCCGACCTGGCATTCGTCGAATCCCATCGGGCCGACTTGCCGGAACTCGAACTGATGATGGTACAGCGCCGAAAGTATCCACCCGATGATTTCATGGCCCACGTCATCGGCTATGTCGGAGAAGTTTCGCCGGAACAGCTGGCGCAGTCCGGCGGGGATCGCTACAAGCCCGGCGACATCGTGGGAAAAGCAGGGCTCGAGCGCCAGTACAACGACATCCTGACCGGCACGGACGGCATGCGTCGCGTCATCGTCAACAGCATCGGCAAGCCTGTTCGCACCCTCGACGATACCGAGCCGATTCCCGGCAAGCCGATTCAGTTGACTATTGACGCGGACCTCCAGCGCGTCGCTGAGGAGGAACTCACCGGCAAGATTGGCGCCATGGTTGCCCTCGATCCACGAACCGGCGAGACTCTCGCCATGGCCAGCCGTCCGGCCTTCGATCCCAATGATTTTGCGATTCGCATTTCGCGCAAGGAGTGGACGGACCTGAACGACAATCCCGATAAGCCGCTTTTGAATCGGGCGATTCAGGCGCAGCTCGCTCCCGGTTCTGTGTTCAAGATTCTGGAGTCTGTCGCGATGCTCGAATCCGGCGTGCCTCCGCCTGATTTTCACGTGTTCTGTCCCGGTTACGGGGTGTTTTACGGCCAGGTGCGTCACGACTGGTATCCAAAGGGCCACGGGGAAGTCAGCCTGCACGAGGCCATCGTGCACTCCTGCGACATTTTTTTCTACAACGTGGGCGAGCGTCTGGGCATTGACCGGCTTTCCTATTACGCCACCGCCCTCGGACTGGGAAAGCGAACCGGAATCGACCTTCCCAGCGAAGAGTCTGGCCTGGTGCCGTCGTCGGATTGGGTTGAACGCGTCTATCACCACAAATGGTATCCGGGCTCGACGATTTCGCTGGCCATAGGCCAGGGCCCCATCGAAGTAACGCCGATTCAGTTGCTGCGCTCGATTAGCGGCATCGCTATGGACGGGGTTTTCTACCAGCCGCATTTGCTGAAGGATTTCAGCCCGATGAAAGTCACGAAATTTCCCATCTCCCAAAATACCATCGAGCAGGTCGTGGATGGCATGTATGGCGTCGTGAACGAAGACGGCGGCACGGGCCACGAGCTTGGGTATCCGATTCTGGCGCAGGCGAAGCTGCAAGACGTTCAGTTCTGCGGTAAAACCGGCACGGCGCAAACCATCAGCTCGCAAGGCCTCTTGCGCATGGCTGCGGCTGAGCGCGGCCACTTCGGATACAACACCTGGTTTGTAGGATTCGCGCCCAAGCATAATCCCGAAATCGCGGTTGCCGTATTGGTGCAGGATACCCATCTCGAGGCGGGCGGCGTGGCCGCTCCGCTTGCGGCGCGCTTTATCAAGGCTTACTACCAGAAGAAACTCGGCCAGCCTATTGAGGAGTTGCAGTTAGCCCAGGCGGTTCCTCAGAAAGCCGGCGCCCGGGCGCAGGAGGTCGCGGCTGCTCCCGCGGCGCGAAACCAATGAAAGAGCGAGAGCACAGCTTCGAGCTCGATTGGTGGCTGCTCTTCATCGTGATGGTGATCTGCTCGGTCGGTCTGCTGGAGATCTATTCCTCCACGCACAGCGGGCCGTTGCATGGCATGCAGTGGAAACAGTTGGCATGGATCGGTATTGGCTTCGCAGGAATGTTGGCCCTTTCGCGAATCGACTACAGCGGATTGCTGGATCAGAGCCTTCTGCTTTACTTATTGTCTCTCGGGGCATTAGCTGTGGCTCTGGTGGTCGGCAGTAAGCATTTTGGCGCTCGGAGGTGGATTGAGATTTGGGGTGTAGATTTGCAGGTGTCAGAGTTGGTAAAGTTGATTATAATCATTGTGCTGGCCCGCTACTTCAGCGAAGTGCGGACAGAACGACTGACGCTTGCAGATTTGGTCAAGATTGGGCTATTGGTAGGTGTTCCGGCAGGCTTGATTTTGCTCCAGCCGGATTTGGGAACGGCGATGGCGCTTGTTCCCGTGGCGATCGCCGGAGCGTTTCTCGCCGGGATCAATTGGAAGCACGCTGTCGGCGTGCTCACGTTGGGTGCCGTCGTCGCGGTGGCTGGTTGGAACGGACACTTCTTGAAATCGTACCAGAAGCAACGTTTGGCAACCTTCCTCAATCCGGAAGAAAGCCCACGCGGAGCCGGCTACCAAATTCTGCAATCGGAAATCGCTGTCGGTTCTGGCGGATTCTGGGGGAAAGGTTTCGGCAAGGGCAGCCAGAACCAATTGGGTTTCGTGCCTGTGCGGTATTCGGACTTCATTTTAGCCGCGTTGGCGGAGGAGCAGGGTTTCTTCGGTGTCTTGATCACCCTGCTTTTGTACCTCGCTCTGCTGCTTCGACTGGTAGACAACGCGCAGAAAGCCAAAGACCGCGCGGGAATGTTTCTGGTGATGGGCGTGGCTGCAATTTTCGCGTTTCAAGTACTGGTGAACGCGGGAATGGTGATAGGGTACATGCCTGTGACGGGCATCCCTCTGCCATTTATGAGCTACGGCGGTTCGTCAACGATTTTTGGATTCTTGGCTCTGGGCCTGGTGATGAATGTGCGTACCAAGCGCTTCGTCAATTGAGCCCCGAGGAAGCAATTACCCGGTCGCGCCACGCGCGCCGGAGATCATATCTGGGGAATGAGGAACGCATCGGATGGGGGACAGTATGACGCAAGCTTACACATCCCTCCGGGCCAGCCCGGCTTTGCCGGGATACTCGCGTGCCATCGAGCACTGCGCGGCCGCATGCCGATGCTCCGTGAGGAGTTTTCATGGCAAAGGAAATGGTGGTGTCGGCCAACCCGCACGAAACGCGAGTGGCGATACTCGAAGATGGACAGCTTTGTGAAATTTACGTTGAGCGTGAAAAAGAATTTGCGTTAGTCGGCAGCATTTACAAAGGACGAGTCACGCGCGTGCTTCCCGGCATGCAGTCGTCCTTTGTCGATATCGGCCTCGATAGCGACGCATTCCTGTACGTCAGCGATTTCCTGCAAGAAATCGAGGACATGGACCACGACGCCGAAGACCATGCTGCCAGACCGCCCAGGCCTTCGAGCGCGCCGCCCGAAGCGTCCCTGGCGTCGGCTGCCGTTACCGCCTTGCCTGGTGAAACCATCGGTGCCGGCAGCAGGGAGTCTAACGCCGAGCCGGGCGATGAACAGCCGCAAACGAACGACTTTGGCAATCGCGAAAACTACGAATCCCGGCCTTTCTCCCGCGAGCCGCGGTCGCAAGGTGATCGCGGCTCCTTTGGCCGCCGCGGCGGGCGAGACCGCGGCCGCGGCGGACGTGGGCGCCCCGGTCGCGGCGGGCGAGACCGCGGACCCGGTGGTGGCTTCGGCCGTCATGGCCGCGAGCTGCCGCAATCCAAGTACGCCTCGCATCGCCCCTACGACCCGCCCGAAGCGGGTTCTGGCGAGCCGTTTGAACCCGTGCTTCTGCCCGGCGAATCGCTTTCGTCG
>JASHQB010000070.1 GCA_030037775.1 Candidatus Acidiferrales bacterium | reverse complement strand
AACGCCGCCGGCTCCTGGTTCTCACTCACCAAACTCGTGCCCTGGTCCAAACCCGCGCCCTTCTCCCTGATCCGCGGCCATAACTAACTGAGTGTAACTGCTTCATGTCAGGCACCTTAGAGCCTGGCCGAACGCGAGGAGTGTCAAAGAAACAACGAAGACTAACGACATCAAAAAATCAGAAAAGTGCTATAATGTTTGCAGAATTGCTCCCCGCTCGACATGCCGAAAGGCCTCGGGCGGGGTTATTTTCTTACTCTAGTTGCAAGAACCCCAGCGCAAACGCGTCATCTCCTTCATTGATGGGCAGAATCTTTTCTACGCTGCGAAAGAGGCTTTCGGATACTCACATCCAAATTACGATGTCCGCGCTCTTTCTGATTCCTTGAGCCGGAAGTACGGCTGGTATCTCGCTCAGGTTCGATTCTACACCGGCATTCCGGACGTCGCCGACGACGCAGACAAGAACCATTTTTGGTCCGGCAAGCTCGCGCTGATGGGAAAGCAGGGCATCGAAATATTCTCTCGCCCGCTTCGATACCGGAACCGAAAGGTTCGCCTTCCCGACAACACCACGCACTCCTTTCTCGCCGCGGAAGAAAAAGGCATTGATGTTCGCATCGCTCTAGACATCATTCGCCTTGCCAGGTTGCGGCAATATGATGTGGCGCTGATTTTCAGTCAGGATCAGGATCTTTCCGAGGTTGCAGAGGAGATTCGAATCCTCGCCAACGAACAAAACCGCTGGATCAAGATCGTCTCCGCGTTTCCCTCAAGCCCAGCTTCGAGAAACAGGCGCGGAATCAATAAGACAGACTGGATAAAGATCGATCGCGCCGCCTACGACGCTTGCATCGACCACAGGGATTACAGGCAGACCCGAAAATAAGCATGCAACGGACTGACTGTCAGTTTTCTGATTTTCCCGCGACCCACGCTCTGGTCACGCAAATCGCCGCCACGCCGTAACCAGCGCGATCACCACGCTGCCCACGCCACCAACCAAATAGCTGATTGCGTGCGTGAACACGTCGGCCATGAACGCCGGCTGCTTCTCCGCCGGCAGCATTAGCCCCCAGGCTTGCAGCGACGATATTTTGCCGGTGGCGGCCATCCAGTGGCCAAGAAATCCCGCAGCCGTCGCGCACGCCGCCATCACGATGAACAGCGCCACCACCGGCCGCAGCAACCTTCGCCACTCGAATTTCTCTGCCGCGCCTGCGCGCGCCGCCAGCGCAAACGCGACGCCCGCGCCAAGCCCCGCCCACCACGTGGCTACCACGCCCCAGCCGAGCGCGATCAGCGTCAGCGACGCGGTGTTGAAAATGTGCGGATGCGCCACCGTGAAATATTCCGGGCACACGCGAATCGTAATCTGATCGTGCGCCATGCCGTAAGCAATCGCCGCGCCCATCGCCAGCAAAATGATCTTTAGCGATTCCGCGCTGAACACGCCCTCGGATCTGTTTTTCGTCAAAGCCAAGCGCTCATCCGCGCGGGCATCTTATCAAATTGGCAGGGATAGGCGGACGTAACCCACACAGCATATGCCCATCACCGTTCCCCAAATCGAGGCGCTGAAGAAAATCAGCACGCACCTCTACGAATCCATGAAGCGCGTCGTTTCCGGCGTGAACAACCTGAAGCTCTCCATGGACACCGGCGTCAGCCACGGCACAGATTACGCCCGCGTCTCCGCCACGGCGCTCACCGCCAACGACGTCGATCCCACCAAGCCCGGCGTGTTGATGAAAGGCTCCGTGCCGCCCACGTGGTCCGGCGCGTTCACCTACGCCAGCACCACGTCGAGCATCACCTGGTCGTGGAGCGGCCTCGCCATCCTTCGCGCCGACGGCACGCAAACGCAAATCACCAACGGCTCGCTCGCGGTTTCGAGCCTCGCCGCGGCCACCACGTATTTTTTCTATCCTTACTGGGACGAGACGCTTCTCGCGCTCGCGTTCGTCCTCGGCGGGGCTGGCTTGCCCGCTGGGGTAGGGAATCCGCCGAACGCCTTCGCCGCAAAGACCATCGCCGTCGCGCAACAGCAAGCGCTGCAAGGCCGCATTCCGCTCTCTGCCGGCGCGATGACCGCCGCGACCACCGCTTCCGGCACCGGCGGCGGCTCCGGAGGCGGGTCGGGCTCCTGCGTCCGCGCCGGAATGCGCGTCCTCACCAAGAATCGTGGCGCTGTCGCGATTCAGAGATTGCGCGTCGGCGATCACATTCGCGGCCGCGACGCCTGGACGCAGGTGGTCCGCCACGAAATTCATCCCGCGGACACTTTTGTGCGCCTCACTTTTTCGAATGACGATTCGCTCGACGTGACGCCGCACCACGTTTTCACGCTCGCCGACGATTCGCCGGTGCGCGCCGAGCGCCTCTGCCTTGGCGACATTCTCGTCGGCTATGACGGCAGGCTTGCGCTAAAGAAGATCGAATTGCTTGTTGAAGAAAGCGCGAAGGTCTTCATGACCTGCGAGCCGGACCACGAATTCTTTGCCGGCCGCGCCGCGCCCTGCGTGCTCACGCACAACTACACGTTCAGCTCGTGACCGGCGCTGCTTCCGGGGCCGCGCTGGCTGCTCGCCCGACGCGAAATCCGGTCTCGCCGGAGCTCATATCGATCGCCGCGTGAATGATCATTGCCGGCCAGAGCGAGCCCGACGCGACAACCACCAGCGCCAGTACCAATCCGATGATCGCGACTCGGGGAACCTGCGCCACGCCGAGATAAATATGTACGCAGCCGAAAATGATCGAGCTCAGAATCACCGCCGGAACCACTCCCAGCCACGCCGCGATGAGCCCCATCAAAAAGCCGCGATAAACAATTTCTTCGCAAATGCCCGCGCTTATCGAGACCATCCAGAAGCCCCGCCGCTCCCCGCTGGTCTGCGGCACGAACGGGTCCGCGAAGGAAAATGTTTCGCGCAAACGCGCCACAACTTTGGGACGCGCCAGCGCCTTTTGGACTTTCCGCGCCTGCTGCAAGAAGAAAGCGATAGTTCCCGCGACGAGCAAAGCTCCGATGCCCAATCGCAGCGGGCCAGCTGAGTCCAACCGCAGCGCGCTCCACGGGCGGCCTTCGGCGATCCATAGCGCCAAAATGTACAGCGTGAAAACCCACAGCGTGGCGATGGTCACGCCGTAAAGGCGCGCGCGTGTGCCAGGGACGCGCTCGTGAATCGCCCGCATGCACCGCGGCCAGTACCACAGCCAGGAGATAACCGGCTCGACCAGAAGGATGGCGATAAGCGCAATGTAGTCGAACAGTCCAGCAGTTTTCATTTTCGTCCTCCGCGATTCTTTATGCCGCAGCGCCCCAGTAAATCGAAAACGCCAGCCAAAATGTGCCGCTCAGCAGATTCGCCCAAAAGGGAAGCGCCTGCACCGTTCCTGCCGCGAGCAGCCCGACTACCGCAACCTGCAGACCGTATGCGCCGGCCTGCGTCAGGCGCGGGAAGCGGTTGTAAAGCTTCCGATGGCGCGGCAGTTGCACGATTTTGTTGCTTTGTGTGCCCATGACTCTCATCACTCCGCGTAGATGCGCACGCGCTTGCCGCTGCGTCCCTGGATGTCGACGTTGATCTGTTCCATCGCTCTGCGAAATTCCTCTTCGTTCATTCTGTCGAGCGAGGCGAAATCCAGTCCATAGTCGGCAAGCCGGTCGGCGATACGTATTGGCAGGAACGCCATCCAATGCCGTCCGCCGCGCATGCTCGAGAGCGGGACGCGCATGTTAATGTCGTCTTTGCCCGGCCGGTCGATTTGAATGCAGATGTAGCGCGGCCTTCCCGCGGCGGCCGTGCTTGCGGTGCTGCCCGTCGCGCTCTGCGAATTCGGCGCGTCAGCCTGCGCCGTCGCGCCCGAGCCCGAAAGTTTGTCCAGCAGCCGTTCCGCGTCCTCGGGAGAAATTTTTCCTGCGGCCAGCAACTCCAGCACCTTTTTTGTTTCAACGGACATGTTCTTTTCCTTTCAAAGAAGTCTTACTGCTGAAATCTCAACTCAGCCGTTCCAGCGCCTCGTCGACCGTCAGCTCGCCGCGAGCCAACTGCTCCAGGACGTAAACATTCGGCGTGGGCGCTTCGAAACTCTTGTCCAGCGCCGCGGCAATCGCATTCAGCCGGTTCTTCACCGTGGGATAGCTGATGTCGAACAGCGACTCCATCTTCTTCAGCGACCCGTGATGCCGCAGGAACGCAATCGCGAAAGCCTGATCGTCCAGCGACAGCTTTCCCAGCGGCGATAGCTCAAACTCGCCGTCCATGCCGACTCCGCACGACGGACAAACCGCCTTGGAAAGCTTCATCGGCTGCTTGCAATCGGGGCATACTGCCTTGGATATATCCATGTCACCGCTCCTCGCAATTAATAAATACAATGTGCGAATTAATATTGTCAAGTATAAAATGCAGTTTATTGATTTTATTTCACGCACCTGCATGCCTGGCTGTCTAAGCTGCTTTATTTAAATAACTTACATGACAGGTAGACGATACTATTTGACGACTCTGGCCGCCTGGCAGCGCCATGCCTCCCGCTGCGCCGAAACTCACTTTATCGTCTTGGACCCGCCCTCGGAGAAGGGAAGCGGGCCTCGCGAAGCGGTAAGTGACACAAACAGCGCCACATCGGTCGGTCATGGGGCGCTGGTGCTCGTCCTCGTCACGGCCGACGAGGCTGCTCATATCGCGCTCGACAGCGACGCCGAAGTCGAAGCGCTGCCGCATCCCCTTGCGCGCACGCCCATATCAGCGCGCGTCGCCGCAGCCCTCGCGCCCTTCGGCATCGCCGTGTCCGACGACACCTTCACCGTCGCGGAAAAGCTCGCGCGGGTGAACCCTTTGCTTCGCCATCGCCTGTTTTGATGCTCGTGCGCGAATACACTGACGCCGACTTGAGTGCTCTGCTCGCCATGCACCGTGCGCAAGGCTTCGAGTATCCGTTTCCCGATTTGCACGATCCCATTTTCGTCAGCAAGCTGGTCCTCGAGGATCAGCGCAGTCAACCAGTGATGGCGGCGCTCGCGCGCCTCACCTGCGAAATCTATCTATTGGTTGACCCACAGTCAGGAACTCCGCGCGAGCGTTACGCGCGCTTGCTCGAATTGCACCGCGCCGGCGCCGCCGATCTGCGCGCGCGCGGACTCGATGACGCGCACGCCTGGCTGCCGCCGCGCATCGCGCAGCGTTTCGGCCGCCGCTTGCAGCAGCTCGGCTGGCTGCGCGACGACGCCTGGACGCCATACTGCAAGCGCCTCCGCTGAAGGCTTCTGAAGAGGGGACAAAACAAAAAGGGCGGCTTTTCAGCCGCCCCGAAAACTCAACTCTAGCCCAGTGGACTAGAGCACTCGCCCGCTAGCAAGAATGTAGCACGGGCGCAGGTGTGTGTCAACCGATTTACCAAAGTGACAGCGGGCCCGGCGGGATTCGAACCCGCACCTCTCGCTTAGCGGGCGAGTGCTCTATCCGTTGAGCTACGGGCCCATTAAGCAACTAGCCCAGGAGAGCGTGCCCACGAGAGCCGAAACGAATCCCCGTTGCACTGCCGTCCGCCCGATATCGCATGAGGTACTTCATTACAACGTAATTCACGAAAGGATCAGCTAACATGAGCCGTGGCGCACAGCAGCAAGTCCAGCAAGAAACTCAGCAGCAGCTCAGCACGCAGAACCAACTCATTTCGCAAGCCGACCAGAACAGCCAGCAGGAGCTCGGTGTGCTCACGCCCGACATCGAAAACCTGTTGAACAGCCCGGGCTATACGCCCGCCCAGCAATCCGCCATCGAGCAGCAGGGCATGGGCGCGGCGCGCACCGCCTACGATGCGCTGCAGGAAACCGCCGCGAATCGCGTAGCCGCAACAAACAACGCCGCCGGCTACAACGCGTTGCAGTCCGAACTCGGCCAGCAGGAAGCGCAAACACTCGCCAGCCAGGCGCAGTCAGACCAAATCCAATTCGCCAACGAACAAATCGGCGAGCAAATGGCCGGCCTGAACGCCCTCGAGAACACTTACAACATCAACACCAATCTTCTCGGCAAGGCCATGGGCGTGCCGGGGCAATTGCTGAACGTGCAGGAGCAAGCGTCCAAAGGCCCCGGCACCGGCACTCTGCTCGGAGACATCGGCCTGGGCGTCGGCTCGCTGTTCGGTTAGAAGCTACGTTCGTGGACGGCAAGAATGGACGTGGTTTGTGCGGGGCTGCGTCGATGGAACGAATCCCGCCGTATTAGAGGTTTTTGTCGAGCCCAACGCGATGAAGGATCGCCGCGAATCGCGGATCGCCGCGCAGAGGATCGTACTCGGGCGCTACCTTCAGATACAAGATGCTGTTCGAATGCTCATCACAGGCCCGCGAGAGCCACGCGAGCGCCTGCTCGCGATCGCCCAGGCCAAGATAGGCTCTCACGAACGCGTTGGCGGGAACGTAGCCGGTCTTCGCCCGGCTTTGCAATTCGCCGAGCAGCCGCAGGGCATCTTCGCGCCTGCCTGCGCGGGCATAGGCTGCGATCAGGCTGCCCGTGACGCCGGGGCTGTCATTGGAGAGCGCAGCCGCTTTTTCCAGCAGAGGAATTGCATCCGCCGGGCGATTGGTCACCGTCAATGCGATTCCCAGGTCCCACAGGGCCACCGGTTTGTCAGGTTCCGCGGCCACGGCCAGCCCGCTGCGTAACTCGTGCACAGCTTCATCGTAATGCCGCGCTTCCAGCAGCATCCAGCCGATATCGGTGGCCCCAATCCCAACCGGATCGAGTTCGCGGGCGCGCGTCGCCCAATCCAAAGCTTCATCCGCATGGCCCTCGTATAACAACCACGAGGCCATGTCCGCTTGCGCTTCCGCATCGTTCGGATTCAATTCCATGGCGCGCTGGTGCTCGGCCTTGGCCTCTGCCCATTGCCAGTTCTGCTCGAGCGCGCCTGCCAGCACATCGTGCGCCGCAGCCAGCGTGGGATCGAGTTGAACAGCCTTTTGGGCGTTGGCGATCACTTTCTGTAAAGCGAGGCCGGGTTCGCCGCCCACGAAATTCGATCCCAAGGTGTCATACGAATCGGCCAAGCCCAGGTAAGCGGGCGCGAATGTCGGGTCTTGCTTTATCGCGGCATTGAAATAATCGATGCTCTTTTGGATATCGGCTCGTGTGTATCCTCGGCTGGTTGCAAACACACCTTGGAGATAGCTGTCGTAGACTTCCGGCGCGACGCGGCGCGAAGCCGCGAGCCGCTCCTGTTCGCCGCCCGTAAGGGTCACTTCCACTTTGTCGGCGATGGATTGCGCCACGTCGCTTTCGAGCGCGAGCACGTCCGCCAGGTCGCGGTCATAGGTTTGCGCCCAAAAGTGCTCGTCGGTCGCGCCGCGAATCAACTGCGCGGTCACGCGAACCCGAGTGCCCTGGCGGATCACGGATCCTTCCACGATGGCGTCCACGTGCAGCGTTTTCGCGATCTCCGGCACGGTCATCTGCGCGTTCTCGGCGTTCGAGAAACGCTCTACCGACGTATGCGAGGTGACGCGCAAGTTATGAATGCCGGAAAGCTTCGCAATGAGCGCCTCGGTCATCCCATCGGCCAGGTATTCTTGCGAGGGGTCCGCCGATAGATTCCTCAGCGGCAACACCGCCAGGGAATTGATTTTCTGGCTCGCCGCGTCGGCTCCCCGGTGCGGCGAAACGCTGTAGAGGATCGCAACCACCGTGACGGCAACCAGTCCGCCCAGCGCCAGCCATCTCCGCGTCGCTCCGGCAACCGGTGGCAACGGGCCTTCGCGGGATGAACTGGGATGGGAACTCGCGGCTTGGTTCGCCGCAGGCGATTCATTTTCGAGCGTCGTTTGCCGCCGTGACAGCCACGCGTCTAACTCAGAACCGAGCGCATAAACCGAGCCTCTTTTGTCGTGTACGTGGCGATGAACCGGCATGCCTTCCCGTTTTTCCCATCGCTGAACCGTGGTCACATCGCGGTTCAGGTACGCGGCGATTTCCTTCCAGGAGTCCAGCCGCACGTCGGAGGGCTTTTGAGGGGCTCGCGCGCCAGGGGAGGGCTCGTCCAATGGCATTCTCCAGATGCTTGCCGTTCGTCCGGTGCTAAGTGCGTCGATTGTAGCCCTTTGCTGGACGGACGGCAATTGACGGTATTTAGCGGCAAATCGCTGTTCTGCGTGTTGCTGTTTGACGAATCCGCCAATCGCCTCCAAGGTTCAAACGCGCCTGATGAATGCTCGATCCGCAAGGCGGGCCAGAGCGCGAAAACTCAACCTTGGAGGTTCTAATGAACAGCAGACGTATTCTGTGGACGATAGGCGTGGTTCTCGTTCTGGTATCCCTCGCAAGCAGCGGCGCTCGTGCGCAAGCTCCTGCGACTCTGCATTTGAGTGGGCTCATCAACGACTACACACCAGAGATGGGCGTCAGTGGCCCGTGGGAAATCCGCGGCACGTGGTCGTTGGATTTGAAGGAATTTGACGGCAAGGCGGATTTTTCCGCCGTGCTTAATATGGAGCACTCCGACTTGTGGGTCGAGCTGAACCCGATGGATTCCAAGGGGCTGCCGACGATCGACAATCCCGCTGACCGCGTTCCGCATACCCACCACATCGCCATGACGGGCGCCAAAATCACCTACAACCCGACCGACTGCCCACTCCCCTCATCTGCACCCATCCCCATCCCTCGCTTTGAGGTGACCGGCACGGCCACTGTTGCAGCGAACGGCGGGCCTTTCCCGCCCACGGGCGCCGTGTCGTCTCAGTTGCAGGTGTGTATCGACGGAGGAACGGACGTAGCGACGATTGTCCCGCATTCGAATATCACGCTGGTATTCGGGGCGCCGGCCTCCGGCCACTTCGGCGCGCAGGCGATACACGGCGTGGTTCGCAAAACCGACCCGAAACCCGATAACGGCGCCGGTCAATAATCAGCATGGAAACGCAAGTTTGGGAGCGGCCTGCCGCTCCCGCTTGCGTCCCGCTCGCTTCGCGCGGCCTGCCGTCGACGCCGTCCGGAACAGGCATTCCTGCTAAACTATCTGCGCGATGACCACCGCGCTCGCGCAGCCGCAGGCAAAATCGAAAGCGCGCCGCAAATTGCCGCCCGGCCCGCCGGGCTGGCCGATTCTCGGCAACATTCCGTTTCCCGGCGCCGACTGGCTCGCCGGCTTCGAACGCGCCGCGCGCAATTTCGGCGACGTGGTCTACTTCCAGTTCTTGCACGTGCCGATGATTCTCCTCGTGCATCCCGACGCCATCGAGTCCGTGCTGCTCACCAATCCCGCGAATTTTTTCAAGTCGCGCGACTATCGCGCGCTCGCCAAAGTGCTCGGCAACGGCCTGCTCACCAGTGAAGGCGACGCCTGGCGAGCGCAGCGCAGAATGATTCAACCCGCCTTTCGCCGCGAGAACATTTTGTCCTACGCGCCGGTGGTTACGGCGTGCGCCGAGCGCATGCTGGCGCGCTGGAGCGACGGCGAAACACGAGACCTGCATCAGGAAATGATGGCCGTCACGCTGGATATCGTCGGCCGCGCGCTTTTCGGCGCGGAAGTCCTGCGCACCGCCGATCGCGTCGGCTTCGCGCTCGAAACCGCCATGAAGCAGTTCACGCGCGTCGCCGGCTGGGCCTTTCTTCTGCCGCGGAATTTTCCCGTGCCCGGCACGTTTCGCATGACCCGCGCCACGCGCCAGCTCGAAGAGGTGATTTACGGCATCATTCGCGACCGCCGCGCGCACGCGCAAAATTCCGGGGCAGGCCTGCCCGCCGTGGCGGGGAACTCTTCAGACCTTCTCGGCTCGCTCCTCGAAATTCGCGACGACGACGGCCGCCCGCTCAGTGATCTGCAACTGCGCGACAATTTGCTCACCCTATTCCTCGCCGGCCACGAGACCACCGCCATCACCCTTTCGTGGACCTGGTATCTGCTCGCGCAAAATCCGGAAGCCGCGCGCGCTTTGCAGGCCGAGCTCGACGCAGTGCTCGGCGGCCGCGCGCCCTCCGCGGAAGATCTGCCGCGCTTGCCGTACACCGAAATGGTCATCAAGGAATCGATGCGCCTATATCCACCCGCGTGGGGCATTGGGCGCCAGTCGCGCACCGCGTTCGAGGTCGGCGACTACACCGTACCGCCGCGAACCAACATTTTCATGCTGCAGTGGGTCACGCAGCGCGACCCGCGCTGGTACGCCGAGCCGGAGCGTTTTCTGCCCGAGCGCTGGCGCGAAGAAGTGCTGCGCGTCGCCGAGTCTCCCGCGCGCAACGGCGAATCATCGCGCGCCGAAACGCCACACGCGCCGGCGCTGAATGCGTCACCCGCAAATCCTGCGGCGCAGAATCAGAAGCGTCCGCGCTTCGCCTATTTCCCGTTCGGCGGCGGCCCGCGGGTCTGCATCGGCGCGGGATTCGCGATGATGGAGGCCGCGCTCTTGCTCGCCA
>JASHQB010000069.1 GCA_030037775.1 Candidatus Acidiferrales bacterium | reverse complement strand
CGGGCGAGACGCCGTGGATGCGGAAGGCGATGAGATCATCGGGTTCGAGGTGGGAGTAGCCAAACTGGTTGAGCTGGGCGACGAAATCCGGCGTGACTCCATGAATACGAAACGAAACGACATCGTCGAGAGAAATGTGGGGGTAGTTGGTTTTCATCTGCGCAATCCACTCGGGCGTGGCGCCGTGGATGCGCAGTGCGATGAGGGTCTCCTCGCTCGGTGAATATCCCTGCTGATGGAGATCCCGGACTATTTCGGGCGTGACGCCATGGATGCGGAAGGCGACGAGATTTTCGGAGTCAGTGATGTTCAGGCCGGAAGAGCGCAGGTCGTCGATAAACTTCTTGTCGACACCGAAGATCCGGAAAGCGATGAGCTTGTCGGTATCGAGGCCGGTGATGTGCTCGGCCTTCATCTGGCGGGCGAAGTCCACGCTGACGTCGTGAATGGCCATGGCGAATTGCTTGTCAGGGTCGATATCGTCGAAGCCGAGGCCGGACATTTGCTGCGGATATTTGGCATCGGCAAAGAAGTGGAAGACGCCCGCGCCTTCGCCGTTTTCGAGAAAACCATTGCAGTCGAGGCGGCCGGCGTCACGCGTGACGTTGAATTTGACGTCGTGGTGCGCGCTGTTGGAGGCATCGAGGCCCTGGAAGGAGCTGAGCGACCAGTCGGAATCCTCCTGCATGTGATGGCCGAGGCGCGAAACGGTGAGTGAAAACTCGATGTAGCCGGGACGCTCGGAGGCGCCCATGGCCCAGGTGCCGCTGGGCGATTGCGCGAGCAGACTCTTCGCGCCGAAAAGAAAGCCGACGACGACCAGAGCGCAGGCGGCGAGCGCGGCGAGGAATGGGTCGAAAGTGCGTGGGTGGCGAGTTTTCACGATGGGATCTCCTCTGCGTATGCGCGGCGCAGAAATCGCGCGGCTCAGAAAATGTTGGCCTCTTTGAGCTCGATGAGCTTCTCGATGCTCAGGTCTTTGAATCCATGGCTGCGAACGTTGGCAATGAACTCGGGCGTGACGCCGGCCACCCGCGCGCGAATGTAATCATTCGCCGTCAGATTCTGGAGACCGGCGCTTTGCAAGGACTTGACGTATTCCGGCGTGACGCCTTGCACGCGCATGCTGATCAGCTGATGGGCGTCGGCGTTGATGCCCGCGGCTTTCATATCCTTGATGTACTCAGGAGTGAGGCCCTGCACGCGCATGCCGATCAACTGGTGGGCGTCGGCATTGATGTCCGCCGCTTTCATGTCCTTGACGTATTCCGGTGTGACGCCCTGGACCTTCATGCCGATGAGTTGGCTGGCATCAGCGGTAATGCCGACGGCCTTCATTTCTCGCACGTATTCGGGAGTGAGGCCCTGGACCTTCATGCCGATCCATTGATTGGCGCTCGTGTCCACGCCTGCGGCCTTCATTTCCTTGACGTATTCCGGTGTGACGCCCTGGACCTTCATGCCGATGAGTTGGCCGGCATCAGCGGTAATGCCGACGGCCTTCATTTCTCGCACGTATTCGGGAGTGAGGCCTTGAACTTTCATGCCGATGAGCTGATTCGCACTTGCATCAATGCCCTCAGCTTTCATCTCCTTTACGTACTCGGGAGTTAGGCCCTGCACGCGCATGCCGATCATTTGGTTGAGATCGCCATCGACGCCGACAGCCTTCATTTCTTTGATGTAGTCGGGCGTGAAATCCTGCACTTTCATGCCAATCAACTGGCCGGGAGTGGCTTCCACTCCGGCGGCTTTCATCTCCTTGACGTATTCGGGCGTCAGGCCCTGCACGCGCATGCCGATGAAATCATTTGCGGTGCCATCGATGCCCGCGGCGCGCATGTCGCGGACGTATTCCGGCGTGACGCCTTGCACGCGCATGCCAATGAGCTCATTGATCCCGGCGTTGAAACCGATCGCGCGCATGTCCTTAATATATTGCGGATTGATTCCCTGCACGCGCATGGAGATGAGTTCGTTGATGGTGGGATGAAGGCCCAGGGCTTTGACTTCCTGGATGTATTCGGGAGTGACGCCCTGGACCTTGAGGCTGATGAGCTCATCGGCGGTGAGATTTTCGTAGCCCTGCGTTTTCATCTGGTCGATGTAGGAAGACGAAGAGCTTTGGCCTTCACCTTGGCTTTGACTGTGACTTTGGCCCGCGCCTTGACCCTGACCTTGCTCTTGCGCTGAGTGCGCGGACACCGTGGAAATGAGGTGCTGCGCTTGTTGAACAGTTGCGAAGCGACGGGCGAAAGTGACTTGAATGACTTGCGTTCTGGTCCGCGGCGCGGAAAGCGCCAGCGAATCCGACGCGGGAAAGGATCTTAGACGTATAGACGACTGGTCTATGTCCCCGACGCTCGCGGGCGCGGAAGAATGGCCGGCGGCCATCAGGCCGTTGGCGGCGAGAATTGCGCCAACGAGGCACACCACGCTGGCGGCGATTCCGGCGCTGCGGACTCCGCTGCGCGCCGAGCCGATGCCCAGTAAACGCGCGACGCGCTCCACAAGCGGGCTGCGATTTGCGGCCATGGCCATGGCCGGTGCTTGGCGCCACTCTTCCATGAGGGTCAAAGCGCGCGCGTATTCGATGGCGTCGCCGCAGACGGCGAGCGCGTCGTCGTCGCAACAATTCTCGCGCTCGGCGCGGATACGCTTGCTCAGCCACCAAACAGCAGGATGATAGAAGAGCAGAGTTTCGGCGGCGATCTGAAACAGATTGACGAAAGAGTCGAGGCGGCGAACGTGCGCCAGTTCATGTGAGATGACCGCCGCTAGCTGATCTTCGGAAAGACCGCTGAGCGCAGCGACAGGCAGAAGAACGACTGGACGGAACCAACCGATCACCGCCGGAGCTTCCAGGCAGAGGCATTCGCAATAGCGAATCACGCGGGCGAGGCCCATGCGGCGCTGCAGCGCGAGACATTTTTCGAGCAGGAGCGCGCTGACGGGTCTGGCGCGATTGCGGCGCATGCGCTCGATGACGATGAGACCGCCAGCGGTGCGCAGGCTGAAGAAAAAGACGCCAGCGAACCAGACTTCGACAAGCCACAAAAGCCCGTCAGAGCGAAGCGGCGCGGGCGAGTTTGGAGCTGCGGGAAGAACCGCTGCGGAGACCGAGGCCGACGGGAGATCTGGTGCGGCGGCTGAGGAAGTCGATGCAAATTTTGTCGTGCTCGCCACGGTCGTAGCAGAGTGCCGCAGCACAAAGAAGGTCATCAGGGGTGCCGCAAGCATCAGGACGAGCGTCGCAAGAGCGATTAAGTAGCGCACGGACGCAGTTCGGCACATGGCCATGAATGCGGAGCAAAGGGCCGCCAGGGCCAGCCCCTGCCAGAGAAAATGCAGGAGCGCCCAACCGAGAGTGTGCGCGAGCTGAGGAGAAATCCAGATGTGGGTCATCGCATTCGCCTTTCGTGTTCGTCCAGCATGCGGCGCAATTCTTTGATTTCTTCACGGGAAGTCGGGCGTCCGGCGAGCGCGTGCAACATCAACTGGCTGGCGGAGCCTTCGAAGACACGCTGCAGAACGTCGCCGGCCAGAGCCCGCTTGGTTTTCTCAGCGGGCTCGCAGGCTTCGTAGACGTGCGCGCGCTGATTTTCGTCGCGGCGCACAGTTCCTTTCTCAGTCATGATCTGCAGCAGCTTGAGAACGGTGGTGTAGCCGATGGATTTCCCGACGCTCAGCGCCTCATGCACTTCGCGAACAGTGGAAGGCCCGCGCGTCCATAGAACGCGGAGGATTTCCAGCTCGGAGGCGGTCGGCTTCGTGTGGTGCGGTTGGGTGCTCTGTGTCATGCGCGAGAGGCTACTACGAAGGCTTTCGTATTGTCAACGAAAATCTTCGTAATTCTTTTGGGGGCCTAAGCAAGCCCCGCTCTCAAATGAAAATAGCGGAACAGCAGCATTTCAGCCAATTCCTCTGAATCGGCATTTGCGTGTGTTTTCTTGATGTCGTTCTTAGTTCGAGCGACACTCCAACGCGCTAACTCCACGCCTCAGAGGACGCGGTGTTAGATACGGTTTCGCGCGTGGTTTGGCGCAAAATTGGGCGCAAGCAGAATAGGTACCTCAGTTGCCGGTTGCGAAAGATGTCGTAAGCGCAGTACAGTGAATCAATTGCACACGACGCGCCCGTAGCTCAGTTGGAAAGAGCGTCTGCCTTCTAAGCAGAGGGTCGGGGGTTCGAATCCCTCCGGGCGCACCACTTTCCGAAGAACCCTCCATTGCGACCTTCGCGTGGGTCAGAGAAAATTCGGCTTCGTCCAAATGAGGCACGCTCACAGTGTAATTGCCGCTGTGGTATGCTTCGCCGATGCGAAACGTCTCCCATTGCACCTTACTGACCGTTGTGTGTGTGTGCTCCGCTGCCTTGGTTTCGGTTGCGGCGCAAGACCACTTTCCCTCCAATGAAGATCTGCGCCACGTGCGATCGATATCGCAACCCAGGCTTTCGCCGGACGGGCGGAGCGTGTTGATTCAGGTGACGGATGCGACAGCCGATGGTGGCAAAAACCATCTTTGGCTGGTGGATGTACAGGCGAATGCGGCGCGGCAGCTAACGTATTCGCCGGAGAACGACAAACGCGGCGAGTACGAAGGCGCCTGGATGCCGGACGGGCGTAGCATCCTGTTCCTGGCACATCGGGGAGAGCACACGCAGCTCTACGAACTCCCGACGGATGGCGGCGAGGCGCATCCGTTTGCAGTAAAGATTGTGCCGCCGGTGGATGAATCGAAGGCGCCCGACGCGATTCCACCCGCACCGAAGGCGGCGGATGGGGCGAGCCCGGCGAAAGCGGAGCCGGTGGAGTGCGACGTTGCACGGTATTTCGTTTCTCCAGATGGGAAGGAGATTGCAATCATTGTGCGCGATCCGCAGACGCCCGGCGAGAAGAAGGAGCAGGATGAAAAGGCGGATGCGGTACCGTTGAATCACGACCCGCATGGATCGCGGCTGTATCTGCTCGATCCGGCCAGCGGGAAAATTACCCCGACTGCCACGCCGCCGGACGTGGATGGTGTGGTGTGGACGCGACAGGACGACCGCATGCTGGCGATTGCCGAGGGGATGAACGATGTGGGCGATCTGTCGCCAGCAGGGACGGCGTGGGTGGTCACCGTGGCAGATCCCGAGCGTCCACAGCAGCTGAAGGCGATTCCGGCAACCATCGAAGCGGCGAGCTGGTCGTGGGACGGAAGGCACATCGATTACCTGGCGCAGAGCCAGACGGACGCGCCGCCGGGATACTCGGATCTCTACGAGTACACAATGACGGGCCAATCCGTGCGTGATCTCAGCGCAGGATTCAGCGGCAGCGTCGGCCTCGGCGAGCCCATTGCCGAAGGAGGCAGCGTTCTTGAGGAGGCGGAACTGGGCACGCGGACTACGGTCATGCGGTTCACTGGAGACCGCCGCGAAGAACTGAAGTTCGATACGACGACGGTCTCGCAGTTGAGCACGAACGCGCAGCAGACTGCGTGGGCGTGGCTGGGGTCGTCGAGCACTCAGCCGCCGACCCTCTACTATGCGGAGAAGCTCGGGCAAAACGCGAAGGTCCTGAAGACGCCGGATCTGCTGCCGACGGCGTGGACACCGATTTCCTCGCATGTGGTTTCGTGGAAGAGCGACGCCTTCACCATCGAAGGGCTGCTGTATCTGCCGCCGCAGGCGAGCGCGGAACGCAAGGTACCGCTGATTGTGGAGGTGCACGGCGGGCCAACGGGTGCGTTCGACGATTCGTGGGGCGCGTTCATCGAGTTTATGGCGGGCCAAGGATGGGCGGTACTGCGGCCGAATCCGCGCGGAAGCACCGGCTACGGCGCGGCGTTTGCGGCGGCCAATAAGAACGACATGGGCGGCGGCGACTATCGCGACATCATGGCCGGGGTCGATGCGGTCCTGGCGCAATATCCGATTGACGCGAACAAGCTGGCCCTGATGGGTTACAGCTACGGCGGCGAGATGGCAGCGTTTGTAGAAGGACGCACAGATCGCTTCAAGGCGATCATCAGCGGGGCGCCGGTAACCGACCAGGAGAGCGAGTACGGGACGGAGAGAGGGTCGTACTACGACCGGTGGTTCTACGGAGGATATCCGTGGGAACATGCGGAGAGCGCATGGCGGCAGAGCGCACTGGCCGATGTGGCCAAGGCAAAGACGCCGTTCCTGCTGCTGCAGGGAGAGAGCGACGGCACCGATCCGCTGGGGCAGAGCGAGGAGATGTATCGCGCGCTGCGGCAGATGGGAGTGGCCGTCGAGTTGGTAGAGTATCCACGCGAGGATCACGGACCGCTGTATGAGGCGATCTTCGGCTACCCTGTCCCGGAACCATGGCATGGCTTCGACGGACGGCAGAGGATTGTGACGTTTCTCGATAAGGCGTTTGCACAATAGTATGGGCAGAGGAGAATGCCGATGCACGGTTCGCCGATCCCGGACGCGGTAGAATCGCTTGGGATGCCGCGTGAGTAACGCAACGTACGTCAAAATGAGCTT
>JASHQB010000068.1 GCA_030037775.1 Candidatus Acidiferrales bacterium | reverse complement strand
GGAGCATTCGCGGTCTACGACTTCCCCCGAGATCGGCGCCAGAACTGGAATTTCCGCGACGGGCGATGCGTCCGCAACTTGCTCGAGGTGCGTGATTCCCAAGATGCGCAGCGACTGCTCAGAAGCGGTCAGGTCGGCCTGAGCCTGATTTTTTGCCGATTCGGCCGCCAGCAGATCTGCTTCGGCGATCGCGTGATGCGCATACAGATCCTCGGCGCGCCGATAATTCTTGTCCGCCACGTCGTAGGTGTCCTTCGCTTTCAGGTAGGTCGCGCGGAGAAGCGAAAAATCGGGGCTGGCAACCTCTAACAGAGGCGCGCCTACGCTCACATGCTGCCCAGGGAAGGCAAGGACGCGCGATACAGGGCCGCCAACGGCGGAAATTACCGGCGTGGTCTTGAAACCATTGTAAGAAACTTGGCCGCTGAGCCGCAGCGTGCGGGTGAGCTGCCTCGGCGTTATAGTCACGATTTGGATGTGCGACATCTGATCTTGCGGCACAGAAAAGGGCTCCGCCTGTGCTGCGGCATTGGCCGAAGTGAAAGACGTCATTTTCTCCGCCGACTCTCGGCCACTGGAGCCGCAGCCGGCCGTGAGCAATACCAGGGCGCTGAACGCGAGCAGGAGCATCCGAGAAAACGTGTTATTCATGGTAAGTTCCTTGTCCCCACGGCCTCGCGCAATTGCTCGAGAGCGAGCATGTATGCGGCGAGTTGCTGACGATAGGCCAGCTGGGTGTCACGGTAGCTGCGTTCGGCGTCCAGAAAATCGAGCAGGCTGGCGGCACCGCGTTTGTAGGCATATTCACTGATGTCGACCGATTCTTTCGACTCATCCAAATAGCCCGACTGATAGATCTGCAGCGTCTCTTCATTGGTGCGCAGGGACTCGAACGCTGATTGCACGTCGCTCATCACTTGTTCGGAGGCTTCACGCTGGCTTTCTTGCGCTTGCAAAATTGCATCCTTGGCTTGCGCGATTTCACCCTGATTGCGATTGAAAACCGGCAAGGGCAGGTTCACATAAAACGAAGTGGTGTCCTGGTCGGAGATGTGCGTGTAGTTCAGCGTGCCGGTCACGTCCACTTTCCCGATCGCTCTTTGCAGCTTGTATGCGCTCTGGGCTTCGATGACGCCTTGGTCGGCGGCGCGCAAGTCTGGCCGATCTTTCAGTGCCATGGATTGAAGGTCTTCCACGTTGTAAGGCAGCTTTTGATATTCCAGGCTGCCGGCGACGTCGTAATCCAAGGGCACGGACTCGAAACCGAGCAATTGCCGCAGCGCGACGAGAGACTGTTGCTTGGCAAGCACCGCTGCCGTGACGTCGGTCTGGAACTGCAACAATTGCAGTTTAATTTTCAGGAAATCGCCCTCGCTGATAGCGCCGGCCTTGTACTGCGATTCGCTGATGCCGACCGTCTCCTGAAAGCTCTTCAGATCCTGTTGGGCGAAATCGAGAGTCGATTCGGCCAGAAGGACATTCGTAAAGGCGGAGGCCACATTGAACGTCAGCGTGCGTTCATTATCTGAAACGGTCGAGGTGGTGACTGCCGTCTGATCTTGCGCATTCTGCAAGCGATTCTGTCTCTTTTTCCCGCGCTCAAACAGATAAGAGAGCCCAGCGTCGAACTCCGTGGTTTGGTTGATGTTATTCCAGTTGAACTGGCTCGGGCGCAAAGGCAGGCCGATGTAATCGACGCCCAACGTCGGATTCGGGCGCAGATTCGCCGTGACCTCGGCGTCCTTCGCCTGCGCGATAGTGGAGCGGGCAGCAAGCAAGGCGTGGTTGTGGGCCAGGGCCAGTTGCACCGCCTGATCCAGCGAGATTCGAACCGGCGACTCTACGGTCTGGCCGAAGGCCAGTGCCGCCAAGCCCAGAAGAGCGCCAAAAAAGGCCGAAGAACGCAGTGCGCGACAAGGCATTTTATTCCTCGAAGAAAATGGTGATTGGGCGTACCAACATCCAAGGGGTAAACCACAGCGATATGGCGAAGATGATGCGCCGAGTTTTCGTGTTCAGAAGGACTTTGACGCCTCAGTGTCCAGGTTTCAAGGCCAATTGTAGCTCAGACGTGGTGCGCAAGTAATTGGTTGCAATTCGGTTCTCGGTTGGAAGTTCAAACGGTGAGAGGAGGTGTAGGGTTTATCTGGACGAGACCGGGCATGAGTGTCGGCGATCCTTTCCGCGCCAGCATGCCTGCGGTCGTAATTCCCGTGCGCACAAAGGATTTTTCGCAGTCCGCCGTAGAAGGACCACGCATATTTCCCTCCATATAGGCGAGACCCGGGCAGCGCGTGCAGCTGCCGGCGTGCGTGCAGGAGGAGCACGTAGTCAGATCCTTGAGGCGAATCGACCGTACTTCGGCGAGTTGCGGCGAGTCCCGCCAAATTTCGAGAAACTTCTGCTGCCGAACATTCCCGCACGTTAGAGGAAACTGCACGCACGGGTAGACGTCACCGTAGGGAGAAACGTAGCAAGAGGTATGTCCCGCGCTGCAAGGCAAGCCCTCGAGAACTTGCGCATCCACCGCCGCCGGTGGCGCACAGAAGCTCTCTACATCGCCCACGAGACTGGGATTATGGAAGTAGCTCGAGATTTCGCTCGCATCCACGCGAAGTCGCAGCACCGACGTATTCCCATCCATCATCGGCGTGATTGTGGGATCGAGCGTGTAATGCGCACCCAATTTTCCGGCGAGATCATGAACTCCCTCGGTGTCACCCCGATTGCTCCGCATCAGGACATTCGCCATCGTTACTCGCAGCCCTTGGGATCTTAGAAATCGAATCGCCTTCACTGTGCGTTCGAGCGAGCCCGGCACCTTGGTGATTGCATCGTGAACTTCCGGCCGATCGGAATAGACGCTGATCTGCACCTGCTCGACGCCTAGGGCCCGCAGCCGGAGCGCCTCTTTTTCACGGATGAGCATTGCGTTGGTTTTCAGCTTGACGTTGAAGCCCAGCGACCGAGCGTCTTCGATGATTTCGAAACAATCGCGTCGGATCAGCGGCTCGCCTCCGCTGAGTGTCAGGAAAAAAACGCCGGCGTCGGCAAACTGGCGGAGAAGATCCTTGATCTCGGCGGTCGTCATCTCGCCGTGATCGTCGTGGTCGAGGTAACAGTGTTCGCAGCGTTCGTTGCAGCGGTACGTCAGATCGAGGTGCGCGCTCAAAGGCACACCCAGGCGGAGAGCCTTATCGTTCAGCTCTTGCATCAGGCTCATGGCGCCTCCACCGCGGGCCCCTGGGCGTCAGGAACAGGCCGGCTCGAGATAGACAAGATCCCCCGGGTGGCCAGCTCTTCGACCAACTGTTCCGCGTCCCGATAGGCGACATCGCTCCGGACGTCGAATTCCGCGCAAATCCGCCGCTCTACGATTTCCGAAAGAGGCGTGTGGCCGTCGGCTGCTTCCCAGATCAACGTTGCCACCTCGCTCAAGCTGAACAGGGTTGAATCCTTGGCGGACATGATCATCATTTCGCCGCCCAACGTGCGCGCGGCAACCGATTTCGATCGCGAGATGTATTTCTCGCTCATTGGACGAGTTCCCAGGCTCGTTCATTCGGCGCGAAAACGAATTGCGCTACCGGTACGCGCGAAACAAACTCGACTGCCCCCTCAAATACGCGCGCTACCAGATCCGAGTCGTGTGCGAAGAACAGAATGTTGCGCAGCAGGGCGCGCACAGCATAGGGTCCGCTCGCCGGCTCGATGCGATTGTCCGGCCCCTTTTCGAGAAAATAAAGCGCCGCGAGTGGTGCCTTCAGATTTGCTCCCACGCGGGCCAATTCCCCCGCGAAAGGAGTGCCATACGCACAGTAGCCGCAGCCACTCCGGCGAACGTAGGAAATCTCGTCGGTAAGCAAGGTAGCATCGGGCGGCGCGAGCCGCGACATCGTCGTCTTGCCCGCTCCCGAGACACCCGCAAACACAAAGGCACGGCCATGCCGCACTCCGCTCGCCGCGTGCACCAGAAAGCTGCCCTCCTCGGCCAGCACAAGCGAGTGGATGATTCGCAGAACCGCATCGAGCGAGTACGGGTTGGGTGACTGATGCACCCATCCGCGGCGTGAACGCAAATCGAATTCGGCGCGGAAGTCCCCGCGCTCGATGCGCCATACCGGCCCGCTTCTTGAAACTCGCACGTCTTCCACCGGATGCTGCTTCGGTGGGTGAAGAAGAATCTCAAGCTGACCGGCCGGCGTGGAGGCGGAATTCACAAAACCGGCGTAGCGCTGCTCGATCATGGCGCGAAAATCCACATCGTCGGTCTGCAGGAAAATGGGAATGCCGCCAATTTCAACTGTCGTGCCGGATGGCTCATCGGGTGCCGGGCGAAAGAATCGCGACGCAGAAATGCTGGCGCTCACTAGACCGACTCCCGCGGTTGCCACTGCACATTGCGACCCGCTGGGCTCGGATCACGGCCTAACCGCATGCGCACCGAATGCCACCGCAGCAGCCATCGCACGCTGCTGCCCGAGCGCTGCACGATCCATCGAAGCAGTCGTTGACCCGCTGCGGGATGTCGATCGAGTTCGATTCGCCTCCCGCCGCGGATCACGGCCGCAACGTGGCCGAGCATTTCGTTTTCTGCGTAAGGAGGATCGTTTCTGCTCAAAGCATCGCCGCGCGCGATCAACCGGATCCGTCCTCCTTCCTCTGCCTTGCTCACCAGCCGATGCGCGTAGAAGCGCCCCCCTCGGAAGAAGAGTGCGACTTCTCCGCCGCGTGTGCTCTGGGGCGTCCCGCGACGAACAACGAGGGTGTCTCCGGGCAATATGGAAGGAACCATGCTTGAGCCCCAGGCGACGAATCGAAACTCAGCGAACGACCGCAGCATTTCCGTAGCAAGGCTGAAGACTGCATCTTCGCGCCGAAGGTTGGCCTGTTCATTCATGGCGACCGCTGGGGCTAGGAATTCATCGGATGGATCTGGCATTGGGCCTGCGTGGCCAGCTTGCCGCAAGTCAGAGCCATCGTCTCAAACGCGCGCTCCTCGCGGAACGAGGGTTTTGTGTAAGGTCTCTTCGTCTTGGCGGTTTGATCTGTCGCTTTTTCCGTTGCTGCAGTCTGCTCCTGTTGTTTGCTCATAGGACTCAATCTAAGCCTGCTTGCGTCAGTTTTATGGCGCAATAACCCGTGCCTCCGGCGCCGCAAGTCTCCGATGCGAGGCCTGTAAAGTAGATGCTCGAAGCCTGGGCCAGGCTACTCTCATTGTCCGGGATGATGCCGCTTGCGCCCCCGGACACGGGAACGGTAGCGGTACTCGCGAAACCGCCGGGGAACCCAGAACCGGTAGTGTCGGTGATGTTGTAGTTGCTCAGAGATCCGCCGGAAAGTCCGGCGAAGAGCCAGTCAGTGGTCTCGCCGGGCGAGCCGGTGCCGGGTACGTTCGTGAATCCTGTCAGGGGAGAACACGCCTCCACGCTGGCCGTGAGTTCAAACTCATTCGAGGGCGGCGGAGTCCCGGTGTCCATCGCTCGCGACGAGTTGAAGCCCACGTCGTATAGCTCCGTCAAGCTCCCCGTCGAGTCGTAGCCGCAGGAAAATATCGCCCAATTGGAGGAAGTAGCGCTCGAAAAGTAAGCCGTGTTGAAAGTGGGAATACTGATGTTTTCTCCCGGCGGCGAGCCTAGTGCTGCCTCCTTCTTGAGATTGTTGTTGAAATCGCCGATTGCGATCTGCATGATTGTTGGAGTCGTACCGTTTGTTCCGGTTACCGCGTACACTAGCCCGTTCGAGCTGTCCACGATCGGGGGAACCACAATTCCACCGAAGGTCGAACCATCTCCCAACGTAATAAAATGTGATGGTGTTAACGTCGCTCCACTGGAAGTGAATCCGTAAATCCGTCCATCCGAACATCCCACGAAGACGTCGCCGGTTACGGAATCATCCACTGCGCCGGTCAGCACTCCACAGCCGCCGCCTACCAAAACTATGCCATCGGTTCCCCATGACGCATCCAGACTCGGCGCAAGGCCCGCTGTGCAACCGGCATCCGTATTGTAGGACGGGCAGAATACATCCTTGATTCGGTACAGATTGCCCTCATCGTCGCCGACATAGGCATAATCGTTTGTGTAGTCGACGTATGGTGCCGAAAGAGTGTCGGTAGTCTCCAGCGCCAAGTCGGTCGCGGTCCCGCTTCCCGCCGCTGGATCGGTTGCAACGAACGAAGTGATCTGAGCCGGCATCAGCGTGTTCTGAAGGCCGTCCGGGTCAGTCGTATCTTGCCCGTCGCCCGCCCTCCAGGCGAGAACATGGAAATGCGCAACGGTTCCCGGCCCCGCCGACTCGACAAAAGCAACCTTCGTCCCCAAGACGGACGGCGACGCTCCTGCGACGTCCCAGGAAAGCACCGGAGAAGTCGTCACCGCACCGCCGACGGCGTTCACGTTGTACGACCACAATACGGTCGCATCGACCCCGTCGTCGTCGGTTGTTGGCGTGCGATTGCAGGACCCAGTGCCACCCGCCCCTGTTCCGCTGTACAAATTATTAAACGCTACAAGGTTTGCCTGCGACGCGCTTCCCGCGGTGTTCACGGGATAGACGATGTAATCATCCGCGCAACTCGGTGTAGCTGCGATATCGAACGTGAATTTCGCGGGGTACATGTTCGCCGCGGTGCCCGCGGCGCCAAGATTGATGCTCCAGTCGCGATGGAAACCGCGGGA
>JASHQB010000067.1 GCA_030037775.1 Candidatus Acidiferrales bacterium | reverse complement strand
CCGCCGCTCTCGAAGCCGCGGCAAATTCTGTCTACCGCTTCGCCAAAGCCGTCCTGCGCGTGACTCCGGAAATCACCGCGGCGAACGCCCTCGCGCCTGCGCTCACAGAAACCATCCCCCACCTCGATGCAAGTGTGGCCCAAGCGATCGTATGTGCGGGAACTTCCTGCTATCCGCCGGTAAATGAACCGGAAAAGTTCGCCGCAATGCTGGCGGGCGCAGGTCTCCAAGCGGCGACGCTGTGAAGAAGCAGGCAAAGAAGACAGCGCGCACCGGCCGAGAAACGCAGCCGCCACACCGCGTGCAGAAAGCCCCGACGCTCAAAACGCCGCGCCTTTTGCTGCGTCCGCTCGAGCTCGGCGATGCGAAGCAAATCCAAATTCTCTTTCCCCACTGGGAGATTGTGCGCTACCTGGCCAATCGCGTGCCTTGGCCCTATCCGCCGGACGGCGCGTTGCAATATGTCCGCGATATCGCCCTCCCGGCCATGAATCGCGGTGAGTCCTGGCACTGGACGCTGCGGCTGAAAACCGCGCCGGCGCAGATGATCGGCTCCATCAGCCTGATGAAGAGCGAAAAGGAAAATCGCGGCTTCTGGATGGGCTTGCCTTGGCAAGGCCGCGGACTGATGAGCGAAGCGTGCGAGGCGGTCACCGACTATTGGTTCAACGTCTTGAAGTTTCCTGTGCTGCGCGCGCCGAAGGCCACGGAGAACGGGGCGTCGCGGCGCATCTCCGAAAGGCAGGGCATGCGCATGATCGCCGTCGAAGAGCGCGACTACGTCGCCGGCCGCCTTCCCGGAGGGATCTGGGAAATCACCGCGGAAGAGTGGCGCAAGCGCCGCCGGCACAGAGGCCTCTAGATCATCGATGTGCTTCGCATTGCTGTCGCTGCGCGGCGATGCGATAATGAACGCGGAATGATTTTTGCAAAGAGCGAGTGAATCACCGGCCCGCAAACGGCCTTTCGTACTCGGAGCAGGAGAAAAAATCATGGCGTTAAGAGATGCATGGATCGAAAAGCGGCTCGCGGCCGCGGGCGTAAACGGTAACCGCAACGTTTCGCAGATGCACTACGCGCGCCTCGGCATCATCACCGAGGAGATGAAGTACGTCGCCAAGCGCGAAAAAATCGCTCCGGAAGTAGTGCGCGACGAAGTGGCCCGCGGCCGCGCCATCATTCCCGCGAACATCAATCATCGCAACCTCGAACCCATGGGCATTGGTGTAGCCTTCAAATGCAAGATCAACGCCAATATCGGCAACTCCGCCACGACTTCGAATATCGACGAGGAACTCGAAAAGCTGCACCGCTCTGTGCACTACGGCTCGGACACGGTGATGGACCTCTCGACCGGCGGCGACATCCCAAAGATTCGCAAAGCGATCATCGAAGCATCACCCGTGCCCATCGGCACCGTGCCCATTTACGAAGCTCTCTCCCGCGTGCGCCGCACCGAAGACTTGACCATCGAACTCATGCTCGAAGTCATCGAAGAGCAGGCCGAACAGGGCGTTGATTACATGACCATCCACGCAGGCGTGCTGCGTGAATTTCTGCCGCTTGTGCGCAACCGCATCACCGGAATCGTCAGCCGCGGTGGCGCGCTTCTCGCCGTCTGGATGAGCCATCACAAACAGCAGAATTTCCTCTACGACCATTTCGACGAGATTTGCAAGATTTTCAAGAAGCACGATGTGAGCTTTTCCCTGGGCGACGGGCTTCGCCCCGGCTCGCTCGCCGACGCCAGCGACGAAGCGCAATTCGCAGAACTGAAAGTTCTGGGCCAACTCACGAAAAAAGCTTGGGAGCACGGCGTGCAAGTGATGATCGAGGGCCCCGGCCACATCCCCATGGACCAGATCGAACTGCAGGTCAAAAAAGAGAACGAGCTGTGCCACGAAGCGCCGTTCTACACGCTCGGCCCGCTCGTCACCGACATCGCTCCCGGCTACGACCACATCACCAGCGCTATCGGCGCGGCGATGATCGGCTGGCACGGCGCGTCCATGCTTTGCTACGTCACGCCCAAGGAGCATCTCGGCTTGCCCAATGCCGACGACGTCCGCCAGGGCGTGATCGCCTATAAAATCGCTGCACATGCCGCCGACGTCGCTCGCCACCGTCCCGGCGCGCGCGACCGCGATGATGCCCTAAGCTATGCGCGTTTCCTATTCGATTGGAACAAGCAATTCGAGCTCTCGCTCGATCCGCAGACCGCACGCGCCATGCACGACGAAACCTTGCCCGACGATTTTTACAAAGAGGCGAAATTCTGTTCGATGTGCGGCCCTAAGTTTTGCTCGATGAACCAGACCCAGCTCGCCGAAGCCAACGATGGACTGGATCAGCAAGCGCGCCAGGAAAAATTCGTGCGGCTCTTGGCTAAGGTCGAGAAGTAAGATTGAGTTTGGGAACATTTTGCGGCCCGAGGACGTAGCTTAAAGTAGGTGCGGCTGAGGTGCGCGAGAACCCAGCCCAGGAGGCTCCGCCATGCTCTTTCTAGCCCTAGCCACCGTAATGTATTTCCTGCCATCGATTCTAGGCCACAACAAGCGCAACGCTGCCGGCATCTTTCTCGTCAATTTCTTTCTGGGCTGGACTATCGTGGGTTGGGTCGTCGCGCTGTTCTGGGCCTGCACGGCGGATACGTGCATGCCGGTGATGGTCGTTGCAGGCCACGGCCCTTACTGCAGCCAATGTGGCACCGCGAGCATTTCGGGCGCGCGCTATTGCGCCACCTGCGGCCGCCTTATTTAGCCACCGGCTTACGATCTTGATTCACCGCCGATAAATCAGGAAATCTACGCGGAGTTATATCCGAGCATGTCGCAAACAGCCGCCAACGAAACCCTGCGCAAGGAATTCAACACCTGGGCTGACGCCGGCAAGGGCGAGAGCATGGAGCACGAGCATCGCCCCATCGTCGAGCCCATGCTGGCCATGATGCACTTTGCTCCCGATGAAGCAATTCTGGATGTAGGCTCGGGCGGCGGCTGGCTGGTGCGCGAGCTTGCCTCGCGCGTTCCGCAAGGCCGCGCCGTTGGCATGGACCTTTCCGACGAGATGGTCCAACGTGCCCATCGCGCGTCCTCCAACGTGCGCAACGCCGAATTCATCGTGGGCAGCGTCGACACCATTCCGCGCGAACCGAATTCATTCGACAGAGTAATCTCCGTCGAGTCATCCTATTACTGGCCCGATCCCGCCGTGGGCATTCGCGAAATTTTCCGCGTGCTGCGGCCCGGTGGCTCCGCCTGGATTCTGATCAACTATTTCCGCGACAATTCGTATTGCCACCAATGGGCGAAGCTCATCCCCATACCCATGCATCTGTTTTCCGGCGACGAATGGTCGCAACTCCTCCGCAACGCCGGCTTCAATGAAGTTCTCCATAGCCGCATCGTTGATCCTACCCCTGCGCCGGAAACATACAGCGGACGCTGGTTCCGCGACGCCGCGGAACTTGCTGCATTTCGCCGCGAAGGTGCCTTGCTCGTCCACGGTTCAAAACCCGCTCAAGGCTAACTTGCGCCGGCCGCGGCTCTGGACATCGTGCCCCGCATTCGACTGGTCCGACGCGAGACGTGGGCCCATCTGTCGACGCTCTGCCACTAGATGAAAATCTGCGCTGAAATCAATTGAACAGGGTATACGCGGCGGGGGCGCGGTGTGGTAGACGGGCATTCCGCTCGCTCAGAGTACAACCGCGTGCCTATGGGAGTGACGCCTCATTCAGAAAGACGGATTGTTATAGGTGTCACACGGTTGTAGAGTCGAGAGACTACATTTTCACGAACTACCCCTTCAGGCAGAAGGCGGCAGGGACGAGGAGGCAGTCATGGCAACGACAAAAGTGGCGATCGCACCGATGAAGGCCGCGCAGATTACCAAGGCCGGAGCCGATTTTCAGATCGTCGAGCTCGAAATCCCTAAGCCGGGTCCAGGACAGGTGCGCATCGAGGTGCAGGCCTGCGGTGTCTGCCACAGCGACGTGCTCACGAAAGAGGGCCTCTGGCCCGGCATCCAGTATCCCCGCGTCCCCGGACACGAAGTCGTCGGCGTCATCGATGAACTCGGCGAGGGTGTTTCGGTATGGAAGAAAGGCCAGCGTGCCGGCGTCGGCTGGCATGGCGGCCATGACAACACGTGTCTTTCGTGCCGGCGTGGAGATTTTCGCAATTGCCAGAATCTGAAGGTTTCCGGCATCAGCTATGACGGCGGATATGAGCAATACATGGTGGCTCCCGTGGAGGCGCTCACGGCAGTGCCGGAAAGTCTAACTGATGCTGAGGCCGCGCCGCTCCTCTGCGCTGGAATTACCACCTACAACGCGCTGCGTCACAGTGGCGTCATGCCCGGTGACCTCGTCGCCGTGCTGGGCATCGGCGGTCTGGGCCATCTCGCAATTCAATTCGCTAACAAGTTTGGTTACAACGTCGTCGCGGTCGGTCGCGGCCCCGCGAGCGCGGCGCTGGCAAAAAAGCTCGGAGCGAGCGTTTACATCGATAACAAAGTGGAGAACCCCGCGGCGGCCTTGCAAAAAATGGGCGGCGCACAGGTGATTCTCGCCACAGCTCCCAGTTCGAAAGCCATGTCCGAGCTCATCGACGGCCTGGGACCGAACGGCAAGCTGATGGTCATCGGCGCATCATTCGATTCTATCGAGGTCACTCCGATGCAACTTATTTCCGGAAGCCGCTCGATCCAAGGCTGGGCCTCCGGAACACCAGCGGATGCCGAGGACACGCTGCGCTTCGCCGAACTGACCGGCGTGCGGCCCATGATCGAAAAATATCCACTCGAAAGGGCGGCCGAGGCTTACGCGCGCATGATGAGCGGCCAGGCGGAGTTCCGCGTCGTCCTGACGATGTGAGTCCGCCCGGAAACGGGCAAGGATATATGAAAACGCGAGCAATCGGACTTCGCCATTTGTCTCAAGGCAACCATATTGTGAAAAATTGCTCACCGCATTGGAAGGCAGTAGCGTGTTCTCTGGTTTTGTTGGCGATGAACTTCACCTCTACTGGATCAGTCTATGCTCGCCAAGCTAATAAAAAAGTGAAAGCACCGTCTACCTCCATCGGCAACGTGACTTTCACGATGCAGCGCATGCAAGATGGCCGCACAGAAAATGGTGGGGTTTTTGACATGACAGTGCTGTCTACATCGCATGAATTACTTCCCTTCCATTGCCCTACGGCCAGCCAGCCTGTAGGGTGCCAGCATGCCAAGAGGCTCCACATCACTAAGGGGGTACTGAATCTAATGAACATCACATATGTCAAGAAAATTGCGTATGCAGCCTTGGGTTGCTTCGTGTTTTTGTTCGTTGCAGCCTCAGCGAAGGCCGGCACAATCACCCTGACATTCCAGGGTCTGCAGGATCTTGAACCCATTGACAATTACTATGACGGCGGCCTCGGCGGATTTGGTAGTGGCCCTGGGCCCAATTATGGGATTGTTTTTGGGTCGGACTCGTTGGCGCTTATCTCGCTTTTGGATGGAGGATTGGGAAACATCTCCAATCTACCCTCAGGGGGAGATACGGCTATCAGTCCGGCGAGCCAAAGGCTTTGCTCCTGGTATTCGCGCGTTCCTGTCCTGAGTGTGCATTAAACTGGCCCGCATGGCAGAAGTTTCTCAGCCAATTTGATCCCAGCCGAGTTCGCACGATCGGGGTCAGTCTTGAGAGTGATGGTTTAACGGGCCAGTATCTTACGCAGGTCGGCATGGATAAAGTTAAACTGATTATTCTACCAGATACCCACAGTATCATTTCTTACCGATTCCGATATACGCCCCAAACAATGTTGATTGGCTCGGGCGGCAAGGTGGAAGGAATATGGTCCGGCGTGCTCACGCCGCAACAGGTCAGCGAAATTGAGCGAGCCGTCCTCTTTTCGGGGATCACCTCGGCTGCAGGACAGAAGACGGCGCGGTCTCAGTGACGGCGTGCGCCAGACCATTGAGTTCGCGCCCGAACACGGGCGAGATAGAATGGGAGGAAATAACATGCGAAAGCTGTATAGTAAGGCAATCAGAGTTACCCTGCTGTGGATAGTGCTTTTCGGTGGGATGGCCGTCATGGCCGGAAAATCAGCGGTAGTCCTCGCATCCAACAGTGCCCACCCTCTGCTAGTGTGCTTTGGAGCCTGCTCTGACATGGTAACTTGTCAGGTTGGATGTGGCTGCAATGACTTTCAGGAGTGTATTTTCCCCCTTTCACCCAA
>JASHQB010000066.1 GCA_030037775.1 Candidatus Acidiferrales bacterium | reverse complement strand
GCCCTTCCAAAATCTTTTCGCTGTAGCGCACCGTGTTGAACGCCGCCGGCCGCGCCCCAATGCTCCCGATGCGCAGGTCCCGCAAACCCTTCACCACCCGGCACACCCCCGCAAACCACTCCAGATCCTTCTTGAACTCCGCCGACGCCGGCGCCACCGTATGCGACGTCGTCAGCGAATACCCAATCCCGTACTGCATCAAATTATTGCACGCCGACATCTTCCCGCAGAAACTGTCCCGCCGATGCGAAATGGTCATCTTCGTCGGCGTGTCCGGAGTCGCCTGCACCAACACCGGAACGCGCAGCCGCGACAGCCGCAGCGTATCCGCGATGGCCCGCTCGTCGCCGAAATTCGGCAGCGTCACGATCACTCCATCGATGCGCTCGCCACAGGCGCGAAACAGCTCCGCGCAGCGTTTCGCCTCCTCGTGTGTCTCCACCGCTCCGTATCGGCTCTGCTCGGCGCCCAGTGCTACCACCTCCATGCCTGCTTCTTGCAGCACCTGCATCATTTCCTGCCGGCCAGACTCCGCCAAATGTCCCGGGAAAAATCCCCGATTGCCGACAATCAATCCCATGGTCATCTTCTTCTTCTCAGTCGACATTCATTCCCTCGTCAACCCACGGCCGGCCGATGCTCTCAAAGTTGTTTTCGTCCCGACGCCTGCCCGTAATACGCCTCGCTCCCATGCTTTCGCAAAAAATGCTTGTCGTGCAGCGCTGCCGCCAGTGGTTCAATATCCTTCGCCAGCGTCGTCGTGTAGTAAGCCAGCCGCGCAACGGCCTCCAGGATCACGGAGTTATGCGCCGCCTCAGTCGCATCCGCTCCCCAGCAGAACGGCGCGTGTCCACGCACGAGAACAGCCGGAATCTTGTTGGGATCAAGACCCCGGAACGCGCGGCAAATGGTAACTCCGGTGTTTTTCTCATAGTCATCGGCAATCTCCTGCGCCGTGAGATCGGTCGTCACCGGGACGGGACCGTGGAAGTAATCGGCGTGCGTGGTTCCCAAGCAAGGGATGGCCCGCCCCGCTTGCGCCCATGCGGTTGCAAATCCTGAATGGGTGTGTGCGACCCCACCAATGTTCGAAAACTCGCGATATAGCACAAGATGCGTGGGCAAATCAGACGAAGGGCGCAAAGCCCCCTCAATGATCTTCCCAGACAAGTCCGTCACCACCAGATCTTCTGGCTTGAGCTTGTCGTAGGGCACGCCACTCGGTTTGATGACTACCAGGCCATCGTTGCGGGAGATGCCGCTGGCATTTCCAAAGGTATAAAGAACCAGTCCGCGGCGAACCAATTCCAGATTGGCTTCGAGAACTTCGTTTCGCAGGCGTTCAAGTAGCATTCAGAACCTAGCCACACCATTGCAATTCCAAGCAACGTTCACTCAGACGGCGTCCTACTCGCGGAGCGCTCCGCCGTTGCCACGGACGCTCGGACTATGGCGGCGGCCTCGTTGCGGTGGCGACTTTGGAGCCATCGCCGTGGAATCACGCAGCACCAAACTGGTACGCAGAATGTATTCACTGCCGTTGAGCGACGGCATCTTGCGCTGTACTTCTGCCAAGAGCGCATGGAAAGCCAGGCGAGCAATTTCTGTCTGCGACATCTTGACAGTCGTGAGAGGAGGGATTGTGAACTGGGCCAAGCGGATATCGTCGAAACCGATGACGGAGAGGTCATCGGGGATCGTGATTCCCTCCTCGTAGCTTTGGCGCATCACACCAATTGCGGTCATGTCATTCGAACAAATTATCCCAGTGGGGGACTTCGGAAGCGTCAGCAGTTTTTTCAGAGCCTCAATGCCGCCTTCCATGGTGTGGTTTCCTTCAATCTGATATTTAGACTCAACGGGCAGTCCAATTTCCTCCATGGCCTGCAGAAAAGCACGTTGCCGGGCGACGGCCGTTTTTAGCGCCAGCGGCCCAGAAATGAAAGCGATCCTTTCGTGACGCAAGGCGGCCAAGTGCTGAACTGCTTGGCGGATGCCATGCAGGTAATCGATGCGAATGTTGCTCATCCGAGGCAGCGATGGCCCGACATCGATGAAGACCAGGGGAACTTGCCGGGACTTCAGGTCGTCGAAAAGCTCCTCTTCCATGCCGAAGGTGACGATAGCCACACCTTCCACGCGCCTCTCGATCATCCGCCGCACCGATAGTGCCATTCGCTTCGGATCATGCACGGTGGAAGTGGTCAGAATCTCGTAATTATGCTGCACAGCAAGGTCTTCAAAACCCTGAACAATTTCCGGAAAAAAGGGATTGGTGATTTCGGAGACGATCAGGCCGAAAATGCGGCTCCGGCCGGAGACAAGAGCCCGAGCTTGGGTATTGGGATAGTATCCGAGTTCCTCGATCACCTTCCAAACGCGCCGGGAAAGCTGCGGAGTTACCGTAGGCACGCCATTGATAGTGCGCGAGACTGTGGCGATGGACACCCTGGCGCGTCTCGCTACCTCATGAATACTCAAAGATTGTCTCCGCGAATCAGCAGCCCATAACCGGCGGCTCGCGCCAACTCGAGATCACCACATGTCCGTGCCCTGACGCCAGACAGACTCCCTATCACGAGCCTCTCAACCAAGCCTGGTGCCAGCTTGCCCGCACCGGATTTTGCTGACCTTTCACTGTTTTGTCAATTTTGGACAGGGCTCAGCCCTGCCACCCATTGGGCCGACTCACCTTCCAGTAAACGCCGTATCTTTCACCGAAAACACGGTGCAAAGGAATCAAATTCATGGCGCTGGACTGTCCTACAGTGCGGAACGTCAAAGGCCGTCCTTCCACCGGTTCCACCCACGTCGCGGAACGAATGTCGGCGAGAGACTTGACGTCAACGGTCATCGCGCCTTCCGGCGCGCCGCGCGGGCCCAATTCGGTCTCGCCTTGGGTGACGTCATATTGCATCTCTTCCGTCAGGCCTGCTTGCCCCAAGCTGCCCGCAAGCACAATTGGCCCATAGAGCACCGCTTGTTGCGTGGGGTCGCCAAGCAGTCCCTCCGTATGCAAACGCATCGGCAGTTTGACTTCCAGCCGGTCGCCATCCGCCCATGTACGGTTAATCTTCAGATAGCTGCCCGGGCTCGAGAACGCCTGCAGCGCCTGGCCATTCAGGAACACCGTTCCGCCATCAACTGCCCAAATAGGAATCCTCACATTGATGCCTGCCTCGACGGGGGCACTCGCTTTAATGATCAGGCTCGTGCCCTCCTGCTCGGGGAAGCGAGTTTCCTGGCGAATGGTGAGGCCTTTTTCCGGCCAACGCACCTCCGATGCAATAAACAAGTTGACGAATGCTTCATGTTCATTGTGGAAGTAAATCGAATCTCCGAATTTCGAAAATTCCTCCGCGCCGGTCCCTGTGCAGCACCAGAACGAATTGAAGTGTGAGTTAAAATACTTCCAGTAACCGGTCTGAAGCGGGAGATAGTACATCTTGAAACCATTCTCCGGATGCTGAGTGCCCAGCCGCGAATTGAAAAGCGTCCGCTCATAATAATCCATATAGCGAGGATCGGCGGTCCACTGATGCAAGTGCCGCGTGAGCTTCAGCATGTTGTACCCGCAGCAGCACTCCTCCGAGGAGACGCTGAGTTGCGTCGAAAGATTGCCGGGATCATTGAGCCAGCGTTCCTCATTGCTCGTGCCGCCGGTGGCATAGGCGCGTTCCTCGACAACCTCATCCCAAAAATACTTCGTGACTTCGTGATAGTAGGGCTCGGCGGTAAGCTCGTAACGCCGCGCCGCGCCAATCACTTCGGGAATGTGAGTGTTAACGTGTAGGCCTTTGAGCTCGTCGCGATGGCCCGCGAGGGGATCGAAAAACGCCGGCTTCTCAAACCGCTGACCCGTGAAGAAATATCCTCCATTGCCGGTCACCGCAAACAGATTGAACAGCACTTCGTTCATGCCGCCGTATTCGGTTTGCAGGATGCGTTGCATGTGCGCGTCGCTGATCCCGGTGGTCCAGTGCCCAATCCATCGAGCCATTCTTTCGACGACCGCTAGCGCCTGCTCGTTGTGGCAGTACGTGTACATATCCAGGTTCCCGGCCATGATTTTGTGCAGCGTGTAAAAAGGCGCCCATACACCTCTTCCTTCGCGCAGGCGATCGAAGAAATCATCCGGAAACGCGCTCAGGTATCCATTGCCGAACTTCTCCTGGCATTGCGCCAGGTCCGCGACGATCGCGTCGCCCTTGGACTTGACGGCCTCGTCTCCCGTGGCGGCGTAGGTGAGGGCGGCAGCCGAGAGGAAATGCCCGGTGAAATGCCCGCGAAGCTCGCATTTGGGGTCTTCCCAACCGCCCAAAGGCTCCGCCGAACTCGGCAATCCCGCAGTCACGCGAAAATTGTGCACCAATCGATCTGCCGGCAGCGAATTCAGATATTCCAGATTCGTCCGCGCCGCTTCCAGAAACGGCCCGTCGAGCAACCGCACCTGTTCCAACGGAAAAGGCGTTACCAGCATAGGAATTCGGTTCTGACCCATCCGCGGCCGGGCGGTCGTTTGAAGAGCGCCTGCGGTGCGATGTGCCGCCGATACAATTTTTGGCATGCACGCCATCGCTGCCGTAGAGAGCGCCCCAGAAACAAACTGCCGCCGCGAAATTCGATTCCGCGATTTCATAGCCCACACCTCACCGCGTTAGCGCCCCGAGTGAAACAAAAGCTGCCCGTCAATATCGGAACCCTTTCATTATATTCCGTGAAAACGTTTTCTCGCAATCCCGGTATGGTCCACTCGCTTTCCTCTGCCAGAGATTCAGCCCGGCTGAACTTTACCATCACGATCCCTTTCGTGGCACAAAGCGACAGCAGTAAAATGCGCCCAGCACGAACAGAAGCGCTCCCCACCAAACATTGGCGTGCAACTGATACAGCACCACGGGGTTGGGGGGTGGATGCATGAACTCGTAGAGCCCCGCACCGAAGATCAACACGCCATTCAACGACAGGGAGATGCCAATGAAGAACCAAATCGAAATCGATGGTCGCGAGTTCATGGCGTCACCAGAAAATAACATTCAGGATAACAAACGCGATTCCGACCACCGCCGCCCAGAAAGCAGGGCGATGAAAGAGGGAAGTATGCGCCTCTTTCGGTATCTCGGTGGCCCCATAAACGAGCCCATTCAGTTCTGCGACCGGTTTCGGCCGCGTCGCCATACTCACACTAATCGTGACCACCATACACACAATCCAAGACCATAGCGCGCGATACATGTCGGCGGCCATCGGGCTGGCTTGGCTCGAGAGTGCAACGTAGCGAACGGCTGCGGGATTTATTTCAATCCAGGCGAACATGGCCGCAGCGGAAACAGTTCCAGTAAGCAGTCCCCAGAACCCTCCCGCGGAAGTGGTCCGCTTCCAGAACATTCCGAGGATCACCGTGCCGAAGAGCGGCGCGATGAATATGCTGAAAAGCGCTTGGACATAATCCATGATACTCAGGAATTGCATCACGAAGTAGGCCGTGCCGATGCTGATGAGAACCCCGAGAATGGTGCACCACCGGCCCATCGACACATAGTGAGCGTCCGATTCCTGTTTTCGAATGAGCGCCTGGTAGATATCATATGTCCACACCGTGGAAAATGCGCTGACGTTACCCGCCATCCCGGACATGAACCCTGCGATCAGCGCGGTGATTCCTAGCCCAAGCAAACCCGGACCGCAGTACCGCGCCAGCATCAACGGCAGTACTTCGTTATAGCTATGCCCGCCCGTCGCCGCCGCGACACTGGCGCCGGTCAACTTGAACGGCAGCACCGCCAAGGCCAGCAGTCCCGGCAAAATGACGATGAAGGGCACAAACATTTTGAAGGCAGCACCGATGATCGGTGCCATCTTCGCAGATCGTAAATCCTTCGCGGCCAGCAGTCGCTGCACGACCAGGAAGTCCGTGGTCCAATACCCAAAGGAAATCACGAGGCCCTGGCCAAAGAGAACGCCCGTCCAGTGAATGCCCTCAGGATTGGTGCTAAACGAACCCAAGTATCGCCACAGATGCACATATTCGATCGAGGTATTGTGGATGATTTGCGCTTTCAGGGGGCCCCAGCCGCCCACTTCAATCAGCCCCAAAATCGGAATGAGTAGCGCGCCGGCCCAAATGAGCACGAACTGCAGCACTTCGTTAAAAATCGCCGAACGCAAACCGCCGAGGGCGACGTAGATGGCAACGGTGATAGCGGAGACCCAGATGCTGAAGTTCATGTTCCAGCCGAGAACAATTTTCAGCACCAGGGCCATCGAATACATGTTGATTCCGCTCATCAGCACGGTCATGAATGCGAACGAAATAGCGGCGAGGCCGCGGCTCGATTCCCCGAATCTGAGTTTCAGGTAACCAGGAACAGAATGGGTCTTGGAAATGTAATAGAACGGCATCATGAAAATGCCGAGAAACAGCATCGCAGGAATTGCCGCGATCCAATACGCATGTGTGGCGAGGATGCCGTATTCGTAGGCCGAGGAAGCCCAGCCCATCAACTCCAGTGCTCCAAGGTTTGCGGAAAGGAAACTCAGGCCGGCGATCCATGCCGTCATTTCGCGGCCGGCCATGAAAAAATCTTCGCCGGTGCTCGCGCGGCGCTTTAGATAGAAGCCAATCGCGAGAACCAGCGCGAAATAAAAGATGACGATGATCAGGTCAACCGGAGAAAGCCGGACTAGCCGCGTGGAAACCACGAGCATCGTGGCTGGACTCATAATAGCGGCACCACGTAGTGCGCGGACCAGGCGAAGCGAGGCTCTGAGGACACCCTTCTCACGATCTTACTCTGCTGGCCCGCTGAAATAAGAAGAGAAGATAAAGGAGGTGCCAGCAATTCGACCGGTGAGTATAACGCATTCACTGGACGCAGAAGCGATGCGCATCCAGTGAATGCATTCGAAGAGCGGCTAAACACCAAGCTGCCTAAAAGTCAATCCTCGCGCGAAACTCGACCAAGCGTGCACCGCTGTTTGGACAAGAGGCGCCCGTGCATAGCTCCCCGTACGCGAGACCGCCAATGCTAGCCTGCCCGAAACCGCCGCCATCTTGGATGCTGTCCAAGCCAAGTGTGCTGGAGCCGTTCGGATTGCCCCATTCCGGGTGATTGAAAGCATTCAGGAGCTCGCCCTGAAGGACAAACCGGATGTTCTCCCGAATTGGGACAGTCTTCGTAATGGAAAGATCATCATTCCACAGGTGAGGCCCGTACAGGTATGGATCGCCAGTCAACGTTCCGGGATTGAGGTTCTGGCATACACCCACCAATCCACTGGTGCAATTCGCGGGTGCCGTGTAGCTGGGCCCCTGAGCGGCCGCAAGCAAATTCGGATTGATGTCGTAAGCCCAAGGTCCAACGGAAAGGTTGCCGTATTGCCCAGTTTGGGGATGATAGACGCCTATATTGCTTTGAAGCTGGTGCAGAGTCACGCCGCTTAGGACCACTCCACCGTCCGCGTAATCGTTGAACGTGTGGTAGCCCCCGCCGAGCGCGAAGGGAAAACCAGTTTCATACGAGAAGATGGTTCCCAAAGTCCAGCCGCCGACGAACTTATCGACGAGTCCGGAGCGGTCGAGGAACCGCTTGCCGCTGCCAAACGGGAGGTCGAAAGTACCGCTGGCGTGCAGCACCTGCCGGAGATCAAACAATGTTGGACCATAGCTCAATTTTAAATCCCGCATAGTAAATTCGTTGAACGTTCCCAGCCACTGCTCGTCCGGTTGAATTCCCAACGTGTGGCTCCACGTGTAGTTCGTGTCAAACTGCATGCCATGCCATTCTTTCTGCCGGAAATCCACTTGCAAGCCGTCATACATGCTATAGCCGCCATTGGTCATGAACTCCTGTGGCGCACCGTAGAACGACGAAGCGCCATAGGGATTGGCTTGGAAGAAGTTAGCAGGGTATTTCCCGGGAGCCGCCGCGGTTCCAAATGTTCCGTTGGAGCACGGGGTCACATTCGAGCCGACGAGGTTGCAGATGTAAGGAGCCGTCCCGAAGGGAGTCGAAAGGTTGTAAGCCAAGTCGCCCGCAGCGCCTTGATGCAGGTCTGTAATGAACGTCGGGTTAGCATAATCGGAGAACGGGATACCCGGTCCTCCGGATGGCTCGCCGGCGAACGCGGCATCAAAAATTGGCAGCGCCACCTGCCCAGGATAGCCATTATTGGCGAACGAAGTGACTCCATTCTGAGCGTTGATCGCCATGTTCGATTGCGCGTTCTGGAATTCGCTCAGGAAGCCATTTTCGAAGATATTGACCTCGTTGGGGTCTTGAGCAATCCACTGATGCACGCTGCGAGACCCGACGTAGCGCACTTCGAGGACGTTGCTGCGACCCATCTCTCTCTGAATGCCGAAGTTCCATTCTTGGACGTACGGCTGCTTGATGTTCGGGTCGAAGCCGGCCTCTCCCCAATAATAGTTCCAGGCGAGCTCACTCTGGGGTACGACGGTTGAATAAAATGGCGGTGCCTCGGCGTAGGGGATGGCAGTATCGGGGCCAAACTCCGTGCCGACTGACAAGCTTCCCGGAGCGAAGGTCCCCGTCCCTCCGCCATTGGCAGGTTCGAGGGAAAAGTATTGGTAGTATCCAATCCCATGATTGGTCGCGAAATTCCAGAAATATTGATTTGGCTCGGTAAAGCGCTTCAGGTCAAAGCCAGCGCGGATGACCGTCTTCCCGCCTCCTCCAAGCAGTTTACCCAAGACTCCTTCTGAATAATCGGGGTTCCACGCAACACCGATGGTCGGTTGCGGGGTGACGTCCCACGCACCGTACTGGTGGGCCTGAGCGACATAGGCGGGGGTGTTCGTACCAATCTCAACTCCCGGATTGAACAGATTGTTTACGCCGGACGGTCCAAAGAAGTCTGCCAGCGGCGTGCCTAAGTATTGGTGAGCCAAGTCGTGATCGTCGCCAATGAAATCCCATCGCAGGCCGTAATTGAAGGTTAGGGTCGGCTTGAACTTGTAAGAGTCATGCGCGAAGAGGCCCCAGGACCTCTGCAATTCGTCGAGATTTACCGCGTAGCCCGGCGTATCTGCGTATTCACCGGTGGCTGGATTGTACGGAAAGCCACTACCGGTCGGTCCAATACTGGAAATTCTGCCCACCAGGGTCGCGTAGAGCGCCTCAGCCTCGGACCGGTCGGTAGTATCTCCCGCCGCAAAATAGTTCTGGAAATCGGTATAGGCCGGGTCTCCGTTGACAAGGCCCAGGCCTATGGCGGGGATTCCGTCCGGCGCGTTGTAGTAGTGATCCTGCTCGCGAGCGTAGTCAAAACCGAAAGACCACGTGTGGGAGCCGTGCAACCATGTCAATGTATCCGTGCCGCTGATGGTCGGATAATATTGCCCTGTGCCCAGATTGAACTGTTGGCCCGAATTCGGTGTGATTCCATTCATCGTGGCCCAGTTTACAGCGGGTTCGTTGTCCCAAACCGGTTGCGCGCCAGCATCATAACTGAGCCAAGTGTATAGATAACCGCCACGAAATTCGTTAACCAAGCTGGGTGAGATGGTCCAGCTCAGTCCCAACGAACTGGTGTAATTCTTCTGCGCAAAACTGGCGGACTGATTGGCGAAGTCCGGCCCCGGATAGTAAGGCGCAGCGTTGCCTTCATGAGTTTCTCTTGTTTCTTCGAACGCGAAGTTTATGTGGAAGCTCTGTGTGGCGTTGTAGTCCAGGCGCATGGCCGGGAAGTAATACGTGTCCGGGGCCGGTACGAACCAGTTCACGGTTTCAAGGTTCGGGTCACCATTGGCCCCGGCCGAAATATTGGCGTGGGTGGCCGTCAAGTCCTTGTTCACCAAGGCGATCTCGGACGCGATATTCGCATAGGTATTGTTCGGGCACGGACTCACACCGGATGCACACGCGGGCGGGGCGGCTGGATTATTGATCGCCGCCGGAAGCCCATTGGGCGCCGCTACAGCAGAAAACAGGTTGATTTGCTGTCCGACGGTAAAGGGCGAGCCCGAAGGCTGCGGCTGCCATACCGTGTACACGCCTGTTTGTGCCGTGGGCGAAAGAAAGGACTGCGTCTGAGTAAAGCCACCGGGCTGTCTGGATGTTGAGAAGGAGCCGAAGAAAAAGAATTTGTTTTTCAGAATCGGACCGCCCACGGCACCGCCAAACTGATTGAGAATGAGCGCGTTTCTTGGTAGGCCGACGGCGTTGTTGTACCAACTGTTGGCGTTCAGCGCAGTATTTCGGAAGTCCTCATAAGCCTGGCCATGGTAGGAGTTCGTGCCACCTTTTGTGAGATAGCTGGTACCCATGGAAGCCTCTCCAAATCCCTGATTGAGGCTGGTCTGGCTCGTCTGGATGGTCATTTCCTGAATATCTTCTAGGCGCGCTTGCATGGCCGGAGTGGCATTGCCGCCGAATTTCATGCGGTTGGAGTTGGAAACTACTCCGTCGACCGAGTTGCTCTGGGCGATCAGCGGAAGGCCGTTCCACGTCCCGTAGTTTGCGGTTCCCGTAAAACCGGGCGTCAAAAAAACGAGCTGGCTGACGTCGCGTCCAGCAACGGGGAGGTCATTGATCTGCTTCATGTCGATCGTCGTGGCGATCGCGTTCGAGGAGGTCTGCAGCAACGGAGTTGCGCTCGCCGTCACCACCACCCGCTCACTGGCAGCACCGATTTTCAGCGTGACTTTTATGTCCGTCACGCGCCCCGCCTCGACGATGACCGAGCTCAAAACCTGGGTTTCAAACCCTGCTTTCGTGACCGTCAGCTCATACGTTCCGAAGGGCATACTAGCGAAGGTGTAGAGACCGCCGCTCTCGGTCGCACCGCTCATGACGTTGTTCGTATCCACATTCCGGAGGGCCACACCCGCACCGGCTATCGAAGCGGCGCTCGGATCCAACACCAAGATTCTTACGGCACCTGTAGTGCCCCCCTGCCCCCAAACGGGCAGGGCCACCAGTGCGAGGAACGCCACCAAGCAAACTACCAACTGGCTGACCAGCGCGCGAGAGAAACTCCGCGACATAATCTCCTCCTTAAATCACGCCCAAGACTTTGGTACCCGCACACCACACCTGATCTGATGAAATAATTAGTAATGATCGAAATGCCGGATAAGGCTTGGGGGGCTGCAAGAAACCTACGGCGACAATTCCGTACCGAGGAAGAAATCGACAGTGCAGCGGAGGCCGTCGACCGGCTAATCCGACGTCGACTCCCATCTTCAAGTAAACGCTTACTCAAACAACTCACTCCAAGGACACGAGATTCCCCAACTGATGACACATTTTTTACAATCCATTTATATGGGATGTCAAGCCAAATCTCAAAAGTTCCAGCGACAGTTTGGTGATTCTTCGCAACCTATTGTGGCGACCAACTGCGCCGGTGAGCACCTGCAAGCGGGCCATCTCCTTGGGGTGGTAAACGTTTACAGGCATTTTGTGGATATGGCGAAGTCGCACAAAACGCTGAAGTGTGTTAGAACAACCTCGATTTCGCCTTGGGCTGAGTTCCCGTTCAACGTGAAGATCATAGAGGTTGCTGAGGCTCTTCAGATGCATATCCGCATGCGTATCATCGCGACTGTAATCTTGATCCCTTGTGCTCTAGGGCCGGCCCGGGCCTCGACCAAACCTGGCGCTCTGCTCAGCCTTCCGCTAGGTCAGACCTCGGAAGCCGAGTCCGAGCTTCAAGCGGGAACTCAACTGACCCGGCAGGGACGCTTTTCTGAAGCGATTCCTCATTTTCTGGCTGCGCGCGGCCATGTCACTGATGAGTATGCGGCTAACTTCAATCTTGCTTTGTGCTATGTGGGAACGTCTCAGTTCAATCAAGCGATCCAGATCCTGGACTCCCTTGAGGAGGAAGGCCACTCAACCCCCGCAGTGAGGAATCTGCTGGCTCAGGCCTATGTCGGTGATGCACAGCCCGAGAAAGCATTCTCCGCTTTTCAGCAAGCGGTCCAGCAGACTCCGTTCGACGAAAAGCTTTACCTTTTGGTCGCCGACGCCTGTATGGACCACGAATCTTATGATCTCGGTGTTGAGGTCCTAGATGTCGGGCTGCGGCATCTGCCGCATTCCGCGCGTTTGCATTACGAGCGGGGCGTCTTCCTCACCTTTCAAAACCAGCCCGACTTGGCAAACTCTGATTATGAGACGGCCACTAAGCTGGCCCCGGGGACGGACATTTCCTACATGGCTCTTGGCCAGGACAACCTCCTCGAAGGCAACATTCAGAGCGCGATAAAGATCACTCGGCTGGCAATTCGGTCGGGTCATGAAAATTATATTCTGCTAACGATTTTGGGAGATGCGGTGGTGCGTGCAGGCACGCTTCCGGATCAGCCTCTTTTCGCAGAGGCGCAAGCAGCTCTGGAGAAATCGATTGCGGAACGCCCCAATTACGCGGCTTCTCAACTCGCCTTAGGTGAGCTTTTCCTGAGGGCTGGACGCCTGGATGATGCCATCGCCCATCTGGATCAAGCGCGGCGGCTCAGCCCGACAAACACCGCGGTCTATTCGCATTTGGCAATCGCCTACCGTCGGGAAGGGCTTGTTGGTGAAGAGCAGCGGATGTTGGCGATGCTTTCCGAGCTGAATCAAGAGCAAGCTAAAAAATATAAGGCGGATTCGCCCAGCAAGCCTGGGTATGTTGCGTCCGGGCAGGCCATCCGGAAAACATCGCAATAGTAGCCATAAGTCCGCAATGTGCGGAGCCAATTTGTTCGAGCGAATTTTACTTCCGCGGAATTCTGGGAAAGGGCCGATCCAGCAAGCCCTGGCCTTCTTTAACGGTAATGACCTGGTCGGCCCTGAGATTCCGCAGGGTCGTTGCCGCTCCGCTTGGCCACAGAACGTGCAATGAATCCACTATTTGCCGATCTCCGAGCCCGAAATGAAGTCGTGGATCCTGCGCCGATTGATAGCTCATTCCACCTTTTCTTTGGTCATACAGAACCAGATCCCCTGCTGTGAGCTTGACACGTGCGCCCACGCCATCACGGTTCGATTTCGTTCCGACGAGGGAAATCTGGAGCCAATGGTTGGCGTTCCCGCCATCGTTGCGAAGTAATTGGGGCGCCTGGCCGTTGTTATTCACCAGAACGTCGAGATCGCCGTCATTATCGAAATCCCCTACCGCCGCGCCGCGGCTCACACGCGGCAGCAGGAAATCCGCGCCCAGGCGATCGCTGACGTTTTCGAATATGCCTTTGCCCAGGTTTCGGAACATGAGCTTAGGTTCTGCGTAGTGGACGGTGGAATTGTAGCGCGCGATGTTGTCGAGAACATGTCCGTTGGCCATGAAGATGTCACGCGCGCCGTCATTGTCGTAATCCATAAAACGCGCACCGAAACCGCTCATGTGGAAGGTCGCATATCCAAGTTGGGATTGCAGGGTGGCGTCATCAAATGTTCCGTCTCCCATGTTGCGATAGAGGCGCGCAAGCTGAGAATCGAGATGCGTCACAACAAGGTCCATCTGACCATCGCCGGTCGTATCCGCCGCGTCCGTCCCCATCCCCGCTTCGGGAAGGCCATCGGCGCTGACCGCCACTCCGGCGACATATCCGACTTCACGAAATGTTCCATCCCGATTGTTGTGGAAGAGAAAGTTCGCCATCGAGTCGTTTGCAATGAAAACATCTTGCCAACCGTCGTCGTCATAATCGAACGTGACCACACCAAGGCCGTTGCCCGGTTTCAGTCCCAAGCCGGATTTCTCGCTTACATCTGTAAAAGTTCCATCACCATTATTATGGTAGAGCGTTGGCAGCTGGCCGTTGTAGTCGTCGGGATGGCAGTAACTGCGCATGCCAGGACCGTGGTCACCACACCAGAAGTTGTGTTCGGGCGACCAGTCAATGTAGTTGGCGATCGCCAAATCCAGTCGGCCGTCGTTGTCATAATCAAACCACGCGGCGCTGGATGCCCATCTTCCGGCGTTCTCAACTCCCGCGCGCGCGGTTACATCGCTGAATGTCCCATTTCCGTTGTTGTGATAGAGAATGCATCTGCCATAGCCGAGAACCAGCAAATCCGGAAAGCCATCGTTATCGTAATCTCCGACGGCCACGCCCATGCCAAACAAGCCCTCCGCGCCGACCCTAGCTCTGTCCGTGACATCGGTAAACGTTCCGTCCCCGTTATTGCGATAAAGGGCGCTGCGCAGTGCATGTGGCGGCGTGTAAACCCGCGTAGCCGCTCCGTTCACCAGATACAGATCGAGCAGGCCGTCCTGGTCGTAATCAATCCATGCGCATCCCGACCCCATGGTCTCGATGAGATATTTTTCCGGGGACGCCGCGTTGTCATGCCGGAAGCGAATTCCCGCGGACTGTGCAACGTCGACAAACTTGACCGATGGAGCTTGGCGCACGCCAAGTCGCGACAAAGGAGAGGCCAGCATCAGGCCCATATACTTCAACAGCTCTCTTCTGGAGATTCCAGAGAACGTTTTCACGATAGAGTCTCGGTCGTTAGATCCAAACCCCCTCAAGTCGCTGCGTCCAGAAAGTCGACGGCGTCCGAAAAAATCTTCGCGTCGGTATCCCGACCTGCAAGATTTGTTGGTATTCTTTCCTCGCTCAATGTAACAGGAAAACGTTTCCTTTTTCAGGCCAGCTGATCCGCGAGCGGTTTCCGTCGGTTCTTGGAAGGCCGGCTTTGCAGCGACCCTGGTGACCGGAAGGAGCGAGGTGCCGAACAGGTCCGCGAATCGATCCGGCGTATTTTCGCGCCGCCGCTTGCTTCAGGTCATGGGTTGGTCGGGGCTGGCAGGTATCTGTCGAGGAAGGAATCTCGCTCGTGCTCTCGCACCCCCTCGGTACGCGGATGCCAATCCGGCCTTTGAAATCATTCCCAGTTCGAAAACTGGCATCTCCTGGGTACACGTCGCAGGAATTTCTCACCATATGTACGAGCCCGAAACTCTCGGCGCTGGCTGCGCGTTCCTCGACTACGACAACGACGGTTGGATGGACATCTACCTCGTGAACAGCGGGAAATGTGACTTTTACACTCCCCCTCAGAGCCTGCGAAATGCTCTCTACCGCAACAATCGCGACGGCACTTTCACCGATGTTACCGAAAAGGCGGGAGTTGCCGGAAACGCCTACGGGATGGGCGTGGCCGTCGGCGATTACGATCGCGACGGATTCCCGGACATTTACATAACGCAATATCCACGGAGCATTCTTTACCACAACAACGGAGACGGCACGTTTAGTGACGTCACCGAGAGGGCGGGACTCGTTGCGCCAGGCTGGGCCACCAGCGCAGTTTGGTTCGACTACGACAATGACGGACGCTTGGACTTGTTCGTCTGTCAGTTCGCTGCCTGGGACAAGGCCAAGAACAAATTCTGCGGAAACAGTCTGACCGGCGAGCGGTGGTACTGCAAGCCGGACGCCTACGACCCCATGCAATCCTGGCTCTATCACAACAACGGCGACGGCACTTTCACCGACGTAAGCAAGAAATCCGGTATCGCCAGTTCGCCCGCCAAAGCTTGGGGCGTGGTGGCGTGCGACATCAACAACGACGGACTGATGGATCTTTTCGTCTCAAACGATACCGTGGCGAATTCTCTGTTCGTTAATCAGGGGGAAGGGAAGTTCTCCGACATCGGCCTTCTTTCCGGCGTCGGTTACAACTCGTTCGGCCGTGCGCGATCGGGCATGGGTGTCGACGCCGCTGACTACGATCAGGATGGATGGGTTGATCTCTTTGTTTCCAACGTCGATCACGAGATGTTTTCGCTCTACCACAACAACAAAGACGAAACGTTCACCGACGCTGCCCTGTCTGGCGCGATCGGGCTCACAACCAAAATGATGAGCGGCTGGGGCGTGAAGTTCTTTGACTTCGACAACGACGGCGAACTCGATCTCCTACTCTGCGACGGTCATCCCGACATCGCCGTTGAAAACCACATGCAGGGCGTCACCTATCGCGAGCCGATGCTCCTCTTCCGTAACACCGGGCACGATTTCCGGAATATCAGCGCCTCGAGCGGCCCGATATTTGCGCAACCTATTGCCGGGCGCGGCATGGCGCTCGGCGATTTCGATAACGACGGTTCCGTGGATGTCCTGGTCGCTGTGAATGATGCTGCGCCGATTCTGCTGCGGAATAATGCGGGCCAACAAAACCACTGGTTGGGCATTCGTCTGATTGGACGCAAAGCCAACATCGACGCCGTCGGCGCCCTCGTCACCTATCAAGCCGGTGATCTAAAAAGGCATCACTTCAAGGTCGGAGGCGGTAGTTATCTTTCCTCGCACGATCCGCGAATGGTGTTGGGGATCGGACAGCGCACCAGAATTGATTCCCTCGAAGTAAAGTGGCCTCTGCCCGCGGGCGCCACCGAGCGCTTCACCGACCTGCCCATCGATCGTTACATCACGATTGTCGAGGGCCAGGGAAAGTGGCAATAAGCGCAGCGAGAATCAGCCCAATTCGTTGAAAATGACTGACACTTAATTCTGCGAGCGCGGATCCTGCGGCACCGACTGCGCCTTCTTTTCGGCTTCATGTTGCAGGGCGATCTCCCGATTGGCATCTTGCATCCGCCCCGTCCGCGCATAAGCTATGGCCAGTTGATAGTGACCCGCGGGATCCGAGGGCTCCATCTTGACATAGTCCTCCAGCGGTGCGACGGCCTCGCCGTGCTTCCCGGCAGCGTTGAGAGACAAGCCCAGGCCAAGATATGCCTCCGAAAATCCCGCATCCAGCCTCGCCGCGCGGCCAAAATGCGCGATGGCATCGTTCCACTGCTGCGCTTGCCTATCGAGATCTCCCAGCATGAATTCCGCCGAGGCCGCGGTTGGATCGATTTTCAACTCCGCCTCGAATTCTTTCCTGGCATCATCCACGGAGCTTTCCGTTTGAGGCTCTGCCAAGATGATTCGGCCAAGCCGGTAATGAATGCCCGACTGGTTGGGATATTGCTCCAGAATCTGGCGATAGGCCTTCACCGCTTCTTCCAGTTTTCCTTGCGATTCAAGCGCCTCCGCATTAAGTTCCTGCACTTCCGCCGAATGTGGAGCCGTTGCTGCGAGTTCATGAGCCGCGCGCATGGCCAGCTCGGAATAAAAATGGGTTGCGGTATAAAGGACCTTCGGATCGTGAGGAAACTCGCGCCGCAACAACACCAGTGCATCCACCGCCGCATCCTCTTGGTCCGTGCTCATCCCGCATTGCGCCATGGCCATCGCCGCACCGTAGGTGAGCTGCTTATCAGCGATATGCGCGATGCTCCTCCTCAGCAGAGGCAGGGCTTCGTTGCAATGCCCCTCTGAGGCTAGCTGTACTCCCTTGCGAGCGGAGGCGGAGAGATCCGACGCGGGAACCTGCTTGGAAACTTGCGCGGTGGCTCTCGCCCCGAAGAGGCCAAGCGCCGCGACTTGCAGCACACTCCACGCGGTACACAGCGGGCGCCTCACGATTAATCCTGATCGTCGCATCGCCGAATGATAGCGTCCCTCGTTCGCCCCGACGGCAACTCTCCGCAGCCTTATATTGTCACTTCCACTGGGCGCCCTTCAAAAACGATTTCATGCGTCGCTTGCGCCACCCGGATCTCCATGCTTCGCCTCAGCGGTGGCAGTATCCGCGAATCCGGCGCAAGATGCAGTCGCAACACGCGCCGTGAGTCATTCCAATCCATCTGAATTCCCATCCATTCGCCCTTACGATAGTCGAACGACTTGCCGTCGTCTTCGTAGAGCAAGAAGGAACCATCCGCGCCGGGATAGACCGTCACCGATAGCGGTCTATCCACTTTCTCGCCGGTGTGTTGCTTCACCGGACCCAGCGGCAGAATCGCTCCTGCGCGCACATAAAGGGGTATCGTCTGCAGATCGACATCGCGACTGATCTCGCGTCCTCCCTCCGTGCGTTCGCCGGTCCAAAAATCGTACCAGTCGCCACGCGGCAAGTAGATATGCCGCGAAATCGCCTCTTTCTCGCATACCGGCGCAACCAGAATGTCCCGCCCCCACAAATACTCATCGTCGCGTGCGACCGCCACGGGATCCTCCGGATAGTGCAGCCACAAGGCTCGCATGACCGGCATGCCCGTTGTCGTGCATTCGCGAACCGCGCTGTAGAGATACGGCAGCATCCTGTAACGAAGCTCCAGATACTTCCGGCAAATCGGCTCGACCTGAGCATTGTGCAGTTGGCTCGCATCGGGAACTGCCGCGCCGCCGTAATTACTGATCTCGGTCGGCCCAGGATCGCCCGTGTCCCAACCCCACGGCAAACGCAGCTTCCACGCGCGCCCATGACAACGAAAGAGCGTGCAGAACGCGCCGAATTGAAACCATCGCAGATATAGCTCGGCCGTAAATTCCTTTGTCGGCACAAAGCCACCGATATCCGTGCCCCAGTAAGGAATACCGGAAAGGGCTGTGTTGATTGCATTAGGGACATGAGTCTTCAGCGTCTCCCAAGTCGAATAGACATCTCCCGACCACAAAAACGATGCATACCTCTGCATGCCTGCGTAGCCGTTGCGATGAAGCGCGTACGGACGCTCGTTCGGCCGATCGATTTGTGGCCCCTCCCAATACATGCGGTTGCGCGTCAAACGCGAAGCAAGGTCGAGCGGATCGCCTTCATCGGGCCACCAGCCGTCGACGCCCATCGCGAAGTCCCTGCGATGCGCGTCCCAATAGCAACTCGCCTCGGTGTCATCAAGTCGCCCCAGCTCGCAGCCATCATGCACCGTGCCCTGAAGGGTGCGCGTCAGGATCACCACGTGCAGAACCGCGCGAAAATTCTCCTGATGCAGCTGGTCGAGCATTTCCTTCGGATCGGGAAATACTCGCGAATTCCACGCGAACGACCCATTCTCCGTGTTCCATCCCGATGGGCAGAAACCCGTGCCCAAGTAAATCAGCACGTCGCACGGCAGCTTCTTCTCGCGAAACGTCTTTGCTTCGTCCAAAATCTCTTCCCGGCTGGCGAGCGTGCGATGCGATTGCTGGTAGCCCAGACTCCACAGCGGCGGCATCTCCGCGTGTCCGGTGATCCGCGCGTATTCCGCCATGATTCTCGCCGGCTCACGAGCCGTGACGAAAAAAATGTCCAGCGGAAGCGCGCTGTCCGGATCTTTCGGCTGGAACTTGCTCTCGGGCCCCGAGAAGTCGAACGTGCCAAACGGGTGATGGATAAACATCGCCCAGCCCGCCGTTCCGATTAGCCACGGAATGGGCACCCGCCCGCCATGCGTCCCCAGCTCGTAGCCGCCTTGACCGCTGCGCATGGAGTCAAACGATCCGCGTCGGTCAAACTGCGGACCACCTTCTCCCAAACCCAGCAATGGTGCGTCACCCGTCTCGAACGAAACGACGCCCGTGTCTTCGTCGACTCTGACCTGCTGAACCTTGCCGGTCGATGGCATCGACACTACGAACGTCAAAGGACGAGCGGCGATTCCAACGGCCACGTCGCCACATTTTATGCTTTGTGCGTGTACCGCCCCGCGCAGCTTCGCGATCGGCTCGCCCCACAAAGTGCGAACGAGCGAACCGTCCAAGGGAATTGCCATCGCCCGCCCATCCTTCACAGGAACGACGCTCAGCCGGAAGGTGTGCTCGCTCACCTTGCCAATCTGAATCTCGACCTCCTGTCCGGCGACGCGGAGACTCTCTGCGCCCGCACCATTTTGCCCCGGCAACAGATACGCTGCGCAAGCCGCACTCATTCCCTTCAAAACTTCCCGGCGTCCGTATCGCTTGCTCATTCCGCGGCTGTCTCCCGCTCCCGGTTCGTCACGGGCGATTTGCCGCCACGTGGATCCATGTGGCGTCCTTGCCCAGCGGAATGACGTAAGCATCACGCGAAACCTGAAATGACTCACTTGGCCGGTAGGTTCCTACGCCTTGAATCTTCGCCGGCTGCGCGATGCGCAGAAACGCCGTCGGCGTAAAATTGGTCGCCGCCGCAAATCCAATTCGTACCGCCCGGGTCTTGGAATTAAACTCCACGCTCTCAAATTTCCCCGCATCCAGCGTCAGCCACAACCCGACGGGCGCGATGTACACTCGCGTGCGAAACGAGTCGAGCGGCGTCACCCTGATTTCATCTCTGTCCACCCTGATGTTGCCGCCGAATGCCACCCAGCCAAACTGGGGGTGATCGACAAGGTATGTTGCCGTGTCGAAGGAGTGTCCGAAAAAGTTCGGCCCGTAGTCACCCGAATACGGATCGAACGTGAGCATGTCCGGAAACCCGTGGAACGCCACCGACGCGAACCCTTCCTGGTCGATGTCCGTCAGCGCGCCCATCGTCCCACCGTACCCGACCCGCAAAAGATAAAAATCGTCCGGATGCTCGCGATACGCGGCCAGCAGCGGAATAGCGTTGATGCCCGAACCGTAGTGATGAAGTTGCCGCTCGAGCCGCTGAATCTTTCCCGCATAAATGAAATCCCAATATCTTCGCGCGCTGCCGTTGTATCCCCAGCTGGGTATTGTCGGATCGTACCCGAGGATGGCATCGAGCGTCACCTTGGCCTTGTCTTCATAGCCAAAGTATTTCATCCACGCGTAAACCTCCTCCTGGCCCGTCGAGTCCCACGGCATTTCGCTGCCAAAGGGATATGCTTCCTGCCTCCACCGGTCGGCACGCTGGCGCATCACCTGTTCCAGATAGTCTGCCTGGCTGGTCAGCCCTTCTCGTCTCAGGTCCTGCAAAATCTTCAAGAAGATGTCGCCTTCCATCTGCCCAAATCGCGAATAGCCGCGAGCAAATTCTGTCATCGCGATCGACGTCCCGTAGGCGTGCATCAGGTACCACCGCCACGGATGGTTTGTGACCAAGCCTTGGTGATAACGCGCTAGTCTGTACAGCACCCAATACGCCGCCGCAACGTGCGGATAATTGAATGAACGGTCGACCGCTTCCGACTCTTCTTTGTCCCAACTGGTCCAGCTGCCCCAATCCAGCTCATCCCGGTAATAGCTTCCCAGCACCTCTCCCGGTTGATAGTAGAAGAGGCTTTTCCGCACGCCATAGCGATACTCGTCTTTCTTGTACTGAATGCCGCCCCACAAAACGCCATCGACAAATTGCTGGTATTTGTCGAGGTCTTCCTTGTCCGGCTGACCAAATTCTTTCATGATCGCGGCCAGCCACGAACCGGCTCCGCCTTCGTCGCTCAATCCCGCAATCCACACGCGGCTATCCTGCGTCACGATGGCATTTGTCTCTCTGTCGTAGGTCATCACCGATGGGCTGCGATGAAACGGATCGTTCGGATCGACAAACCATTGCTTGGTCATCAAGAAATGTCCCAGGTCCGCCACCACTTGCGATTCCGGCTTGATCACAAAGTAGCTGATTGTCTGCTTAAGGCCATTCACATATCGAATCGTCAACCGCGAGCGGCCCCACGTGCGCCCCTTCAGCGTGAAGCTCTGCCAGCTGCCCGCCCTGTGCGATTCTCTCTGAATCGCAATCGCCCCCGCAGGCTCGACGGACAGCGAGCGAACGGCCTTCGGATATTTCAAGAACAAGCGCGCGTCAATATCCTCGGGCAGCACATAACCGGGGATTCCAACGGCTACAGGCCTGTCGTTGGCCGCGAGTGTTTTTTCGATGTCTGGAATGGAGTCCGACAGCAAGAACTTCACTCCATACGTCTTAGACTCACCCGGCGCCAGACTCAGCAGGCTCGGCGGATTCCACGGCTGCGCATTTTTCCATTCATCTTCCGCAAACGCTTCGCTGTGAACCATCCAGTCGTAAAATCCCTCAAAGGTCACGCCGCGCGGCGTCGGATCGCTGAAAACACTCACGGTTCCGTCGGCGTTGCGCTCGTCCAGGATCGGCTTGTACGCTTCAAATGGCGTGTTCCCATCGGGAACCACCAGCAGGGCCGGCCCGTGACCGTTCAGCCTGGTCACTTGCAGATACCCCGCGTCTTCTCCGATATATGGATCGTAAAAAGAGCACTTCGTGTGCGCTTCTTCCAGAGAACGGCCCGTTAGCACGTTATTGAAAATCATCGGAATGCCCAGCGCGCCGACTTCCACCACGTGCGTGGTCTTGTTCTTCAATGTAAATCGCAGCGCGAGCTCGCCGTTTTCCACGGCCCATGTGCGCTCAACTCGCAACGGGAAATCGGCGGGAAGCGTGGGAGCAAGATCCGCCTCCGCCAAAATGCCACGGGAGGCTGGCAGTATTATCACAGGCGTGCGCGAAACGGCCGTCGAGTAACTTTTCCAATCGCCCGAAGTCCCCTCCCGCAAACGGAGATCGATATCGCCCAGATGGTAGTACCCATTTCTGGACCGCTCGACCAGCAGGTCCCCTGGCGTGAAATCGAAGCCGCCCCCACCCTTGGGTTTCAGCGCCGCTACTGTTTGCGATGAACGCACCAGGCTGAGATCAAAGTCGGGCGTGTCGAAATTGGCCGTTCCCTGGGCCAGCATCGCGCCCGGCGTCGCCGGCTGCTGCACCCGGCGGCCTTGCGCAGCCGCTTCGTTATGGAGCGCCAACCCCAGCCCCGCCGCAAGCCCGCACAGTAAGACTCCGCGCACGCCTCGATTCACAAAGCCTCTCACTTCCGCATACCTCATTACCCGCCTGCCCTTTCCAATTCTAAAATCGGGAAAACGTTTACTAGCGCGCCCAGGATTGTGATACAACTCCCTCGCGAGAAGCAAAAAAATCCAATCGGCCCCTCCGTCCAGCCGCCGAGGAGTCAGCAGAGGCATCCGCCATGGACCGCCGCGATTTCCTCAAGAACTTAGCCATCACCACTGCTGCGGCCAGTTACCTTCCCAAGTCCGCCGCAGCCCCGGGAAAAAAAGCAAGTGCCTTCCTTGCGGCCGACAACCTAAAACCGACCAACCCAGCCGCGCCCGACGTCGAAGGCCACACGGAAGTCTGCGAATTCAAGCTCGATTCCATCACCTGGAAAGCTTTTGAGGATCTTCGCACGCGCGACGGCTCGATCACTTTCCTCGCCTCCGATGGGGATAGCAGAATCCTGCCAAAAAGCGCCGAGGCCACTTTCGCCGAAGCGGATCCTCCCTATCTAGGCCTCAGCCTGAAAGACATCGGGATGTCCGGGCCCGATTTATTGGCCCAGAAACTTTTGCAAAACGGCGATCCCGACCCTGAACTCGTGAAATCCGCCGCCCCGCCCTTGGGCTCTTCCACCGGGAATCGTCCCGTTTTCTTCCGCTTGCCGTGGAATACGTTTGTCGGAACAAAGGAATGTTTTGACACCATGCCCGTTTATCCGAGCGGCAGCACCCGGACCTATCATCCCGGCCAATATTTCCCCGAGCTCAATTCCTCAACCGCCGCCGAAAAACGCTTCGAGGGCCTGCTCGGGGCGTGGATGCCAGCCGTGCGAAAAATAATGCCCACTTCCGATGCGGCGTACGACGAGCTGATCATCTTCGGTGACGTCGAAGCTCATGACAAATTCATCGTGCAAACTTGGCATCGCACTGCCCACATCGAAAACGGCCAGATAACCAAAGTCGTGTACGGCTACAGTTATCCGGCGTTTCCTCCGGCTCGCACCGATCCTCGACCCGAAGAGTTTTATCGCGCGCTTTTGCAGTTCGCCGGCTACTGGCAACGGCAACTGCACGACGTCGCCCCAGCATCCCTTCCACAGGACGCTTGGGTCGACATGTCGCGCTACGCCTTCGCAAAGGAATTGATGGTCCGCCCGGGCGGCGTTTATCCCAAGTATGGAGCCGTTGACCGCGACTATTACGGTTCGGAATACGACGGTTTCCAGGACATTTTCACGATGTCCGTGGCGGCCAATCTCGAATGGGGCCGCTTCGAAATGGCCCGCGCGGTCATCGACAACTACCTCACCGATTTCACTGATGCCAAGGGCATGATCAATATGCGCGGCCCGGAGACCGCACAGTTCGGTATGGAATTGATGCTCTTCGCACGCTACTTCAATTACACGCGCGACAGCACCCTGCTCTTGAAACACCAGGAGAAAATCGCCGCCACCGCCAAGCTCCTTTGCGAAATGCACGACGAGAGTCTGCAACTGCCCGCCGATGATCCCGGCTACGGCTTGATCCACGGTTGGAGCGAATCCGATTCCTGCTTGGCACCCACGCCGGAAACGTGGTGGCTCCCTTATTTCGCGAACAGCGCTTTCGCGGCGCGCGGCTTGAAAGAGATCAGCCACACATGGCGCAGCATCAAGCCCGCTCCAGAAACCGAAAAAGCCACCAGCGATTGGCTGCGACGCAGCAAGATTCTGCAGGATGCCGTCGCCGCCAGCATCGCCAAGAATGTGCGCCGCAACATGAATCCGCCATACATCGGGACATATCCCGGAACCACGCTCACATTTTGGGAATCCATGGAAAAGGAGCACCCCAGCCCGCAGGGGTGGCCGCATCGGCCATACACCGAACTATTGCACGCGGACGTGCTGCCGCCGGAACTGGCAAATCTTGTGATCGACTGCCTGCGCGCCTATGGGGCCACCACACTCGGCATTGTCGCCAATGTTGAACGCCCTCATCCCACCGGCCGTGACATTCTCGGTTTCATTTCCTACGGCTATGCCCTGGCTCTGCTGCGTCTTGACAGGATCGAAGAATATCTGCTCTTCCTTTACTCGCATCGCTTTCACGATCATACGCGCGGCAGTTGGACCGCCGGTGAAGTTGCGGGCATCGCGGGAGGCACGGCGACTTTCTGCATTCCCGCGCAGCAAACCATTCCTTTGCTCGTGCGCTGGATGCTAGTTCTCGAAGATTCAGATGAAGACCGTCTCTATCTTGCGAAGGGCGTCCCGCGGGATTGGCTCGGTTCAGGAAAAGAAATCAGAATCGATCAGGCGCCGACCCGCTGGGGTCGAGTGAATTTCAGAATCGTAGCAGACCATGCGGCAAAAAAGATCACGGCGAACGTCTTGCTCGCCAGAGCCGGCGCGCCAAAAGAACTGCAGGTGAAACTCCGACTGCCAAAAGAGAATACCTTGCAGAGCGTCACCGTCAATGGCCGACCAGCCAAGCTCGGCGGGGCGCACAATGACGTTGCCATTTTTGCGACCCACGCCGATAAGCATTTCGACGTCGTCGGCACATTCATTTGATACCTCGGAACTCGGCGCCAAGGAGAAAACCACGATGACTTGGATTCGAACCATTCCCCTAGCAGAAGCCAGCGAGGCCCTGCGCCGGGCGATGCAGGAGCAGCGCCAGCTCTACCCGGCCGAGTACGCTACGCCGGTTTTCCCGACGAAAGACGGGCCGTCCTCAATTGTGGCATCGCACACGCTCATTCCCGAAGCGCTGTTCCACGCCTTCTCCACTTTCGGTGCGTTGCTGTCACCCGATTTGCCGCTTTCCCGGCGCCAGCACGAGATGATCGCCACCGTCGTGTCGGTTACGAACCGGTGCTCGTATTGAATCGACTCGCACGCAGAGTTTCTGCGTAGAGTAACGCTGGATGCGAACCTGGTGGAAGCGCTGCGCCGCGATTACCGCACCGCGCCAGTCTCCGAACAAGATAGAGTCATGCTGGATTACGCTGCGCGACTCACCGAAGACGCGACGACGATCAGCCGTGATGACCACGAAAGATTGAGAGCCACCGGATTTGACGATACGGCTATTCTGCAGATCACGCTGATCGCCTCATGGTTTAACTACATAAATCGAGTGGCGGATGCGCTAGGCGTTGGGAGGGAGTGAGATCTCAATTGCAACCTTGCGGGCTGCATCCGCCGCCACTAAGCTTCGCTCTTAGAGCGGCGGTTCTTCCAAATCGCCGTAACTCGATTCAATCTCTTGCGCCACCGCCAGTACCACCTCCTCTTCGTATGGCCGCCCCACTACCTGCACACCGATCGGCAGCCCTTCGGAAGAGCGCCCCACCGGCACCACAACCGCCGGGTTCCCCAGCGCGTTGAACCACTGGCAGTAACTCATCGCGTCGAGATAGTCGACGCTGCGCCCTTCGATCTCCCATTTTCTTTCGCCGTGGATGAAAGCGGGTACCGCGCACACCGGACAAAGCAAGATCGGGTACCGTTCCATCTGCGCAAGAAAACGCGGGCGCACCGCGTCGCGTTCGAGCAGAGTGTTCATGAATTCCTCGATCGTTAATCGTGGCTCGGCGCGCACGATGGCGATGAACTCCTTCAAGATCGGGCTGAGTTCGGCTTCTTTGCCTTCGTACAGGGAGCCCAACGCCAGCTGCCCGGCACGGCCGAAAAGATTCCACCAAATCCGCCGCATCGTTTCCAATTCCTCCGGGAGAAACGGCTCGACGATATGTCCGGCCGTCCGCAGAGCGTCTGCTGCCGCTCGCACCGCCGCGCGCGTTTCGGCCGTCACCGGAACTCGCCCATCCTCTTCGAAAAATCCGATGCGCACTTGACGAGCTTCCTTATCGACCGGTGCGCGCACCGGCACCGGCGCAGCCATCGGGTCGCCGTCGTCCGGTCCTGCCATTACTTCGAAAAGCAGCTTGACGTCCGCAATCGTGCGCGCCATCGGCCCTACCACGCCCAACGATGCAAACGGTCCGGCCGACCCCGGGAAATGTCCCGTCGCCGGAACCCGTCCCGGAGTCGGCTTCAGGCCGCAGATGCCGCTGTAATGCGCCGGCACACGAATCGACCCACCTCCGTCGCTGCCTACCCCACCTGCTGAACAGCGCGCGGCAATTGCCGCTGCTTCCCCCCCGCTCGAGCCGCCCGGCGTTCGCGTCAAGTCCCACGGATTGTTTGTGCGGCCCGTCACCCGGTTATCCGTCTCGTACGCCATCAAACATTCCGGCGCGTTGGTATTCCCCAATAGAATTCCTCCCGCCTGGCGAAGCCGCGAAACGAGCGGCGCGTCTTTTTCGGCCACATAATCCGCGCGTAACCGCGAACCGCAGCTGCACGGCCATCCGGCCACGTCGATCGAGCTTTTAATGGTCAACGGCACTCCGTGCAGCGGCCCGAACACTTTGCTGGACTCCAGCGCCATATCGGCCGCTGCGGCTTGCCGCCACGCTTCCTCGAAGTCCATGTGCACGAATGCGTTGAGCCGGGGATTCAGCCGCGCGATCCGTTCCAGGTGTGCCTCCACCAAACTCGTTGCCTTTGTTTCGCGGTTTGCAATCGCCGCCGCCATCTCCGTGGCCGAAAGCGAGGTCAAATCTTTTTTCCGTTGCTCGGCACGCCGCATAATTTACCCCTGGTACAAATGATAAAGAGCTTAGTCTAGCATTCAATTCCGACGCGCTGCCCGTCGCGAATTAGGCATTGCCGCGGAGGCTTTTTGCTATTCGCACCGCCTCAAGAGTCGCAAGAGAATGAACCGACATTCGCCTCGTACATAGATTCCTGCGGAATCCTGTTGCAAGGGCAATTCCGCTTCGTTACTCTCGTCCGCATTCTACCGTTCTGATTTCTGTGACTTTCATTCGGAGGGCGCCGACATTCGGAACGCGAAGAAGGCGATGACAAGAAAACGTTCTCTCGGCCTGTTGCTGGTCCTCTTTTTCACCGCTGCTTACGAATATGCCTGGCCCACTCCCACCATTCATTATTACGCCTTCGTCGCCTTGCACTTCGTGGCCGGAATCATCTTTCTTCTGTTCCTTTTTTTTCTCTCCGGTAAAGTCTGGCGCCATTCCGGCGCAGTTGACCGCGCCGCCTGGAGCTTTCTCGTCCTGGGTGGCTGCGTCGGCGTCGCTCTCATTTTCACCGGAACGCTCCGCAACGATTTTCCGCTTCTCTACGCGCATATCATCGCCAGCATTCTCGGGGCCGTTCTGCTGCTCGGTTCTTGGATGCGCCGCACGCATTTCTTCAGCACCGCGATTTCTGCTGCCGCCTGTTGGACCATCATTGTTGCCCTGCTCGCTTCCGTTTCCTACGGCGCGTGGTGGATACGCAGTACACGGTGGCAAGCCGCTTACAAGATCGAAAACCCACGAATCGCCCCGGCCAGCATGAACGACGAAGGGGGCGGCTCCGCGGCTCCGTTTTTCCCCGCGTCAGTCCAGGTCGCGAACAACGCCCAAATCCCCAAGGAGTTTTTCCTGGAATCCGAGACGTGCAAACAGTGCCACGCCGATATTTATCGCCAGTGGGAAAGTTCGGCTCATCATTTTTCTTCGTTCAACAATCAGTGGTACCGAAAAAGCATTGAGTACATGCAGGATACCGTCGGCATCCGCCCTTCCAAATGGTGCGCCGGCTGCCACGATCCGGCCTTGCTCTTGACCGGAATGTTCGACCGTCCGGTTCGCGAAGTGGAAAACACTGCAGAAGGCCAAGCGGGCTTGGGCTGCGTGATGTGCCACTCGATAGTCGCCGTCAAGTCGACCATGGGCCAGAACAATTACGTGCTTCAATATCCGCCGTTGAATAATCTGGCCACCAGCAAGAATCCCGTCGTGCATCATCTCGTCGATTTTCTCCTGAAGCTGAACCCCGAGCCGCATCGTCGCGTGTTCATGAAGCCCTTTGTGAAAGAGCAGACCGGGCAGTTCTGCTCCGCCTGCCACAAAGTGCACCTCGATTTTCCCGTCAACCACTACCGCTGGACACGCGGCTTCAACGAATACGACAACTGGCAGGCCAGCGGAGTCTCCGGCCAGGGTGCGCGCTCGTTTTACTATCCGGCACATCCACAAACCTGCACCGATTGCCACATGGCCGCGGTACGCTCCAGCGACTTCGGCAATTATGCGGGCATCATCCATTCGCACCGCTTCCCGGCTGCCAATACCGCCTTACCCTACGAAAACGAGGACACCGAGCAACTCGACGCCGCCGAGAAGTTCTTGGAAGACAATCAAGTCAGCGTCGATATTTTCGGAATTTCACCTGAGTCGGCGACCGAAAAAACGAACGGCCTGACTCCCAGGCAGCTTCCGAGCGGCATCCCGCAAATCCAGACCACGTTTGGTGTCGGTGAAGAATCAGAATTCCAAGCGCCCGTGGGCCAGGAAGAATTCGCCACTCCAGCATCGCACCTCACCGCTCCGTTGGGCCGCTTCCCCGTTCAGGTTCGCCGCGGGGACACCGAGCGCATCGACGTCGTGGTCCGCACGCGCAATGTGGGCCATTTCTTCCCCGGAGGCACTGTCGACGCCTTCGATCTGTGGCTCGAGCTTCGCGCCGCCGACGAAAACGGCCGCACGATTTTCTGGAGCGGCGAAGCCGGCGCAAACGGCAACTCTGACGGGCCCGTCGACCCCGCGGCGCAGTTTTATCGTTCCCTGCTCATCGACGCCCACGGCAATCCCATCAACAAGCGCAACGCCTGGGCGGAGCGCGCGGTCATCTACGTTCGTCTCATTCCGCCGGGTGCCGCCGACACCGTTCACTACCGTGTCTATATTCCTCCTAACGCAGGCAATCGCATCACGCTTACCGCGAAGTTGAACTATCGCAAATTCAGCTGGTGGTTTACGCAGTTTTCATTTGCCGGCATTCATGACCCGAACCAACATAATCCAGCCGTGTCTCCCTCTTTCGACGACACAAACTCGCTCTTCACCGGAAGCACCCAGGACGATTCCGGCAAACGCCGCGGGATTCCCGACGTTCCCATCGTCGTCATGGCCCACGACCAAGCCATGCTGCAAGTCTTACCGAAAAATGCTCCTATGCCCAAGCCGCGCATCGATCTCGAAGCTGTCGACTGGCAGCTTTGGAATGACTACGGCATCGGCCTGCTCCTCCAGGGCGATTTACAAGGCGCCGAATCCGCCTTCGAGAAGGTCGCCCAGGCCGCGCCGAGTCGTGGCGACGGCTGGGTCAACCTGGGCCGCGTGCGTTTGCAGGAAGGAGATCTCTCCGGTGCGGAACAGGTCCTCACCCAGGCCCTCGAAGTGGCACCCACGCTCGCCAGCGCTCATTTCTTCTACGCGGGCGTATTGCAGGATCAAGGACACTACGACGCTGCCATCGCTCAGCTCAGAATCGCGCTCGCACAATATCCAGACGACCGCGTCGCTCGCAACGAGCTGGGCCGTACATTATTTCTTGAGCGGCGTTACGCTGACGCCATCCATGAATTTCAGGCCGTGCTTCAGATCGATCCCGAGGACGTAGAGGCAAATTACAATCTGATGCTTTGCTACAACGGACTCGGCCAGGCCAGTCGCGCTCACGATTACGAATTACGGTATCTACGTTTCAAGGCCAACGAAGCCGAAGACGCTCTCACCGGCCCGTATCTGCGCGCACATCAGGATGAAAACAACGAACGTCAGCCCATCCACGAAATCGATTCGGCGCCATTGAAATCATCTGCTCCACATCGTGCCTATCTCGCAAAGGCAAAGGGCTCTCGCTCGTGACTGCCCTGGGTCGAAAACTGTGCCTGGCGTCAGCTATCCTGATTCTTCTCTCTTTGTTCACCAATCTGTTCGCCGAAGGCCCTGGGACATCGCAAATCCGTTTTGAAGACGTCACGCGCGCCGCGGGCATTCATTTCATGCACAACAACGGCGCCTTCGGGAAAATGTGGCTTCCCGAGGCAATGGGCTCCGGCGTCGCCTTCATCGACTACAACAACGACGGCTGGCCCGACATCCTCCTCGTTAATGGACAGGATTGGCCCGGCCGGAGCCGGCGTCATTCTTACATGGCGCTTTATCGCAACAATCACGACGGCACGTTCACCGACGTGACGCATCAAGCTGG
>JASHQB010000065.1 GCA_030037775.1 Candidatus Acidiferrales bacterium | reverse complement strand
GCGCGCGGGCGCTTCGGCAATCGCAACGAAGAAGTATCGAGCATTTCGCGCGCGCTGAAAGGGCTGGCGAAGGAATTGAAAGTGCCGGTGCTGGTGTTGAGCCAGTTGACGCGCGCGCCGGAGCGCGAGGACCGCAAGCCGCAATTGGCCGACCTGCGCGAATCGGGCGCCATCGAGCAGGACGCCGACGTGGTGCTCTTCATCAACCGGCCCGGGTTCTACAAAACGGACCTCTCGCCCGAGGAGCGCGCGAAGTGTGAATTGATTATCGCCAAGCAGCGCAACGGCCCCACCGGCAGCTTGGATTTTGTTTTTATCGACCGGCACACGCGCTTCGAGCAGGCGGCGCCAGACTCCTTCGGCTCATTCCCCGAATAGCAGATACGCCGATTTTTCCGCCGCGCAACCAGCGGACAATTCCAGCTGTTTACTAACGATGCGGCTCGCCCTGAAATTGGCGTGCGGCGAGCCGTGCCGCGAAGTACGCTTGTAGTTTGCCCCATGACGCCGCGTGTTCAGTTCGATGGCCGTCCCATTTGGGCGGAAATCTCTCTTGCGGCCATCGCCCGCAATCTCCGGCTGATTCGCCGCACCATCGGCCGGAAGCGCAAAGTTCTGGCAATTGTCAAAGCGAATGCCTACGGCCTGGGCGCGGTTCCGATCAGCAAGGCGCTGGCGCGCATGGGCACCGACGCGTTTGGCGTGACCTGCTCGCAGGAAGGCATCGAGCTGCGCGAGGCGGGGATTCGCGAGCCGATCGTGCTGCTGACGGGTTTTTGGCCGGGAGAAGAGCAGCGCATCCTGAAATATAGGTTAACGCCGACGATCGCGCGGCTGGAACAGCTGAGGTTGCTCGAGCGCGCCGCTTCGAAGCGGCGCGGCAAAAGCGCGCGAAAGAAAGTACCGTTCCACCTGAAAATCGACAGCGGCTTGAACCGCTTGGGCATTGCGACCCAACAATTGGGGGAATTTGCCGAGGCCTACGCGGATTGCCGGCACCTCGAATTGGCGGGTACTTTCACGCATTTTGCGTCGTCGGAAGATTTTCGCACGCAGCAGAACGAGCGGCAGGAAGGCGTTTTCAGCGCCGCCCTCGAGCAACTGCGCGCCGCGGGCATTTCGCCTGGCATCGTTCACGCGGCAAACAGCGGGGCGATTTGCGCGCGGCCGGCGACTTGGGCGGACATGGTGCGGCCGGGCGCAGTTCTCTATGGCTACCATCAGGGGTTCGAACCGGCCGAGGTGGCCGCGGAAGTGCGGAAGAAATTCACGCTGAAACCGTGCCTGAGCCTGCGTTCACGGATTATCTCCCTGCGCGAAGTCGCCGTGGGAGAAAGCGTGGGATACGGTGCGCGATTCGTTGCCGAGCGGCCTTCGCGCATCGCGGTGATCGCCGCGGGATACGCGGACGGTGTGGTCCGCCAGAGGAGCAATCGCGGCTGCGTGATCGTGAAGGGCAAGCTGGTTCCGCTGGTGGGTACGATTTCCATGGACCTTTCCATGGTCGACGTGACGGATGTACCGAATGTGTCCGTCGGGGATGTGACGACGATTTACGGCAGCGACGGAAATGTATCGGTCGAAGTGGATCAAGCCGCCCGCCAGATCGGCACGGTGACCTCGGACCTATTGTGCGCGCTGGGCCGGCGCGTCCCGCGATTTTACTTGAGCTGAGCTATTCCCGGCACGCCGGAATGGGTGTATACTGCGAGCAGATCTTTCATATTTTCATAAATCAATCTATTCCGGCGCTTTCGCCGCATTCCATCATCCAGCCGGACCACGGTTGTTAATAAGGCGGTAGATTTGAATTCATAACTTATAAGGGTTCTTCATAAAAAGGGGCCACGATGAACCGCACTTCTAATCCACTCGGGCGTTCTTCCGTTCCCGCGAACTCAGAAAATCCGCAGGTAAAATCCGTGATGCTCTCCAAGACCGAAAACCGCGGCGTCGGCGGTTTCTGGGACATGCTGGCGATCCGCTTGATTTTTACGGTGGTGTGCGTGGCCGCGGGCTATCATTTCCGGCCGTTCAGCCTCTCGCATTTGCTGGGATCCATCACGGGCCTGGGTTTTGCCGTGGCGGTCATTCTGTTCGAAATACGCCTGCGTCGCGCCAGCCTGCGGCGGCTGATCGGCGCGGTTATCGGCTCGATCCTGGGCATCTTGGGAGCGTACCTGACCACGTTGGTTCTGGCGCATACAACCATGCCCGAGAGCACGCGATCGTTTGTCAGCTTGGCGGTGTTTCTGATCATGGCGTACATCGGACTGATCGTCGGCGCGAATAAGGGCGACATGCTGAACCTGCAGGCGCTGGGAGGCCTTTTCGGGACGGAGCGCAACACGCGACAGGTTTATAAGGTTCTCGACACCAGCGTGATCATCGACGGGCGGGTGGGCGACATCGCCGAAGCGCATTTCATCGACGGGACCGTGGTGATTCCGCAGTTTGTGCTGCGGGAACTGCAAATGGTGGCCGATTCGGCCGACCCGCTGCGACGCCAGCGCGGTCGCCGCGGGCTGGAAGTGCTGCAGCGCCTGCAGAAAATGCCCCATCTGGACGTGCAGATCGCCGAAGACGATTTCCAGAACATCGCCGAGGTGGATTTGAAGTTGATCGAGCTGGCAAAACGATACGACGCGAAAATCATCACCAACGATTTCAATCTGAACAAGGTGGCAACGCTGCAGGGAATCGAAATCCTGAACGTGAATCAACTGGCGAATGCGCTGAAACCGGTGGTCCTGCCGGGCGAAATCATGCGCGTTTTCATCCTGCGCGAGGGCAAGGAATACAATCAGGGCATCGCGTATTTGGACGACGGCACGATGGTAGTTGTGGACGGCGCGCGCAAGATGATCAACAAGACGATCGATATTTCGGTGACGTCCGTTCACCAAACGACCGCGGGGAAAATGATCTTCGGGCGCTTCGATGACCGCAGTGAGCAGCCCGCGCATCGGTCAGCACAAGGAGCCGCCGCGCCGTTGGAATCCGCTCCCAGCCGCCTGCCTGCGCCCGAGGCGAAGCCTGCTGACATTGTTGCGCCGAATCCGCCCAGCGGGGGCAGCGAGCGGCCGCCGCGGTCTTACGCCCCGGACCCACCCCGCTCCTAAGCACCAGGATTCGACGCCAGAGTGGTGAAACGCTGCTTCTGCGAGGATGTGTTTATCTGCTGTCTCGAATGCGCTAGACTCTTCACTCCCTGATGACTTCCATCGCCGCCATTCTACCTGCCGCGGGACTCGGAACCCGTATGGGCTCGGACGTCCCCAAGCAATTCATGGAACTCGACGGCGTGCCGATCGTGCTGCTGACGCTGCGGCGCCTGGTGGAGTGCCGGGCGATCGGCGAGTTCTTCATCGCGACGCGCGGAGAAGAGGCGGAGGCGCTGGAGCAGCGCTTGTCGAAGGAAAAACTGGGCGGTGGCGTGCATGTGGTCAAAGGCGGAGAAACTCGCCAGCAATCGGTGGCCAACGCCCTGGCGCAAGTTTCTGCGGAGACGGAACTGGTGCTGGTGCACGATGCGGTGCGGCCTTTCGTTACGTGCGAACAGGTGCAGCGCGTGATTGCAGAGGCGCGTGCGCGTGGCGCGGCGATTTTGGGTGTGCCGGCGATTGATACCCTAAAAGAAGTCCGGCGGTCGAGCTTGCCGCAAGACGTGGCTTTGATTTCGGCGACGATTCCGCGGGAAAAAATCGTGCTGGCGCAAACGCCACAGGGCTTTCAGACCAAACTGCTCAAAGAAGCTTTTGCAAAGGCCGAAAAAGACGGGGTGACGGCATCGGATGAGGCGGCGCTGGTAGAGCGGCTGGGTCACGACGTGTACGTGGTTCTGGGCTCCGAGCGCAACATTAAAATCACCAAGCCTGCGGACATGGAGCTGGCGCGCTTCTACCTGGAGCAGGAGCGGCGCGGGAAATAGACATGGCTGAGGACATTGATAGATTCAGCGATGAATGGAAGCGCTGTATTTTCATGGCGCGGCTCGCGGCGATCACCGACAAAACGAAGACGATAGGGCTGTCCCAGCTTCTGGCGGGGGTTCGCAAAGAAAATCCGAGCTTGTTTCGGGGTGTCGATTGGCAAAGGACTGCTCTGAAGCTGACGCGCCTGTCGCCGGAGAATCTTCATCAAGCAAGCCAGGCGAAGGCGGAGATTCCTCTGGATGCAAAAGCCAAGCGTGCGCTGATGGTGGCTCCCGAAGTGGCCAAGAAGAGTGGCAGCGAGCACGTCACCTCGGCGCATCTGCTCGCGGCGGTGCTTTCCATTGACGCCAAACTGCGCAAACAGTTGCTCAAGGCTGGATTGAGCAAGGAAAGCGTGGATATGAAATCGGCGGCGCGGCAAAACGGCGGGCGCGGCAAAACGATGGTTTCGCGGTCGGGGATCGGGTATGACCTTCACCGGCTGGTTGAGAAACGCAAGTTGATGATCGGCGGAATTGAGGTTCCTTTTGAAAAGGGGAGCGAGGGCCATTCGGATGGCGACGTTTTGTGCCACGCGATTTGCGACGCTCTGCTTGGGGCCGCGTCGATGGGCGATATCGGCACGCATTTCCCGGATACGGAGGAAAGATGGCGAGGCGTTTCGAGCTTGGTGTTCGTGCGCCAGGTGCGCCAGTATCTGGAGCGGAAAAACTGGAGAATTGCGCACATCGACGCGGTGGTCGTTGCAGAACGGCCGAAACTGGGCCCGCACTTCCCTAATATGCGCGTGGCGCTTGCGAAATCGCTGGGCATTGCGCCGGAACAAATCAATTTGAAGGCCAAGACGCACGAGGGCCTGGGCGAAATCGGGCGCGGTGAGGCGATTGCGGCACATGTCATCGCGACCATCGAAAGCTGAAGCGGGCCCAGCGATACGTTCCACGTGGAACATCTTCTGCTGCTGTACAATTCGGATGTGAGAGCCGGACCTTCCCAGGAGCGGCGTATTGCGGCGGTAAGTCCTTTCTCTGCGGCGGATGTTGAGGCGATTCTTCGCCAGCGCGGCTGGCTTGCGGCAGAGACGACGCTGGAGATGGAAGAGTGGATGCGCGATGCGGCGGAATGGCTGGGAGTGCAGGTGGCGCTTTACGCTGCGAATGAAGGGCGGTTGGCGCTGACGGAACTGCTGGCGTTGGTTTTCTCGTACGACGCCGCAAGACTGCTCGAAGCCCCGGACAATCAGGCGGTGATGGCGCGGGAACGCGCGCGCGACGTGATTCGTGAGCTGGCCAACCGTGTGCTCGAGGGCGGCGAAATCGATTCCGGGCGCTTCCGCGAAATCGTGGCCGCGCTGAAGGGAATCTTCGGCTCGCACGGGCGCATGATCTTCTATCCGCTGCGGCTAGCGCTTGCCGGACGCACCGGAGAAGGCGAGCTGGATCGCGTGATCCTGCTGCTGGACCGCGCGGCGAAGCTTCCGTTCAACATACGCGTGAAAAGTGCGCACGAACGCATGCTGGAATTCTGCGCGGCGTTCAACTGAACCATGAATCATCTGGCTGGAATCCACGCGGTGGAAGAGGCGCTGGTCGCCGGGCGGCCACTCGACCGGATACTGGTGGCGCGCGGACAAGGCGGCAGCCGCATTCAGAAAATCGTGGATTTGGCGCGCTCGCGCGGCGTTCCAGTGCGCTTTGAAGAGCGGTCGCAACTGGATCGCGCCGCCGGCACGGAACGCCACCAGGGAATCATCGCCTTCGCGGCCTCGAGTGCCGCGGTCAAACTGGAAGATCTGCTGGCGGACGCTGGCGCTAGCCAGCTGTTGGTGCTGCTGGACGGGGTTGAGGATCCGCACAACCTGGGAGCCATCGTGCGGACTGCATTGGCGGCGGGAGCGGCGGCAATTGTGATTCCCGAGCGTCGCGCGGCCGGGCTGACTGACACGGTGGCGCGCGTGTCGGCGGGAGCTCTGGCGCATCTGCCGGTAGCACGGGTCAAAAACTTGGCGCGGGCCGTCGAGCAGCTCAAGGAAGTAAACTTCTGGGTGATTGGCCTGGATGAGCATGCGGAAAAACGCTACACCGAAGTGGATTACAAGGGCCGCATCGCGATCGTCATGGGAAATGAAGGTGCGGGCCTGCATGAGCTGGTGCGCAAACGCTGCGATTTTCTCGTTTCGATTCCGATGAGCGGGCCGGTGGGCTCGCTGAACGTTTCCGTGGCGGCGGGCGTTGTGCTGTTTGAGGCGGTGCGGCAGCGTAAGAACGTGGCGCAATAAGAAACGCCGGCCTACTTGTCGTACCGAATCAGGGAAAACACTTCGGTCCCGTTGAGCTTTTCGCGGCCCTTCAAGAAGCATAGTTCGACGGCGAAGGCCGCGCCCGCTACTTCTCCGCCCAAGCCGCGGATGAGTTTTACCGCAGCCGCAGCGGTGCCGCCCGTTGCCAGCAAATCGTCGCAGACCAGCACACGTTCGCCGCGCTTGACGGCGTCCTGATGAATTTCGAGCTTGTCTGTTCCGTATTCGAGTTGATAGGTCACCTGCTCGGTCTTCCAAGGAAGCTTGTTGGGCTTGCGGACGGGAACAAATCCCGCGCCGAGGCGGTAGGCGAGCGCCGGAGCGAAGATGAAACCGCGCGCCTCGATGCCGGCGACCACGTCGATATGTTTCCCGATGAACTTGCTGCACAGATTCTCGATCAGCGTGTGGAAGCCTTTTTTGTCCTGCAAAAGCGTGGTCAAGTCGTAAAAAAGAATGCCCGGCTTGGGATAATCGGGCACTTCGCGAATCAGTTTCTTGAGTTCATCCATTCGGCGGATTTCCTTTCACCAGGCATCGTGCTCGATCGAAAAATTGTGCGCGTATTTCTCCTCCACGGCGGCCTCTTCGTCAAACACTTCAGTGACCGCAGCGCCATGCGGCCCGCGTTCGAGCTCGCGCCGAAGGGCAGCAAGCTGAGAGACAGAACCGATAGCGTAAACTTCTACGCGGCCATCGCGAAGATTCTTGACGTAACCGCTTAGGCCTATTCGTACTGAAACTCGCTGCGCGAAGTATCGATAGCCGACACCTTGCACGGAACCTGAAACGTAGAACAACTTTGCCGCTTTACCGTCGGCCATGTCCATCCGCGTGTGCCCGCGCCAGATTTTAGCAAAGAGAGTCGAATTCTCCATCCCCGTCCCACGAATGCAAAAGAAATTATGCAATAGGCGAAAGTCCTTGCGGCAGATGAGATGAATTCCGCGGCAACCTCGCGTCTCTGAAACAACTATCAACCGTTAAATGAAGCATTTATACTTTTATGAGTGCGTTGATAAAAGTGGAGCTAAAAATGCACGATCTGGAATATAGCTGTCAGTTTAAGGGGGCGTATGAAGAAGATACATGGTCTGATTGTCGGTCTCGGGATCGTATTGGCAGCAAGCGCGACTTTTGCCAGCCCAGCACCTGTTGATCCGTCGGTGATTATAAACAAGACTGGTCCCGGTGATCTCGTTACGTTCTCGAGCAATTCGGTGACCGATCCACTGGTCATAGATCTCGTCAACGGATTGGCGCCTCTTCAGACTTTCGAATACACGGGATCAGGAACACTAACCGTGCTTTATGTTGCCCTCGACAACGCCTTGCCGGAGGAAGTGTTCACTTGCCAATCTAACATTCTCACTGGGTGCGAAGGGGCATTCAACGCTGGACAAAACAATGTGGGGTTGATCTTTGGCCCAGGGTCGCTCACGTCAGATGAATACTTCACTGCTGAGGTTTCGGCCCCCGAGCCGAGATCTTGGATGTTGCTCCTTTGCAGCATGCTTGGGCTCTTGTTTGTCGGCAGGTTTTGCTGGGAGCCCAATCGTGGGTACTAGACTCCTTCGAAGGAGACCTGTAACGTAAAGCAGTTTCGAGACCCCCGGTTCGGTCTTGGGTTCACACACTTCACTCCCTTCTGCTTAGGACAATCTCTGACCAACAACGATCCCTGGCAAAGCTGCTCCGATTCTGCCCGGGAGGGTTTGCCCAAAAAGCGAAATTATTTGCATTCCTAGCCCAGAGCGCAGAAATAGGCGAACTCTAATCTATTGATGAAGCAAGCCTTATGCAAGCAACATAGTAATAACATTGGACTGTTACGTGCTTCTATAACTAAAATCGGCCTGTGTCCAAGGAGGTGCCATGAGATTACGTTGCCTGCTCTTTGTCGCGGCTGCTTTGATGATTCCGGCCGGGTTTGCAAGCGCCACGCCGGTCGATCCTTCGGTCATCATCAACCGGTCTCCTCTCGACGCCACACCGTTCACAGGAATGTTTGACGTCACGCTCAGCAAAGGGAACGCGAATGTGGTCTTCGAAAACGCGCTCAGCGTTGCCATCACTCAGGTCACCGTGCAGTTTCAGGTACCCCTCCCGACGGGTCTGAATACCTGCTCGAGCGATATTTTTTCAAGTTGCGGTGTTGAAGACCTCTCATTTAATTCCGTGAGCAAGCTGCTCACGGAAGACTTCGTCTTCACAGGCGGCTCCATTGCTCCCGATCAGGATTTCTCGTTCTCGGCGATGGGATTTACCGGCGCGAATCCGAACGTCGTCGTGTCCTCATCGACCCCGGAGCCGGGCACAATTGTTTTACTGCTTACCGGTGGAGTGCTGCTAATCGGTTTCGGCCGCAAATGGTAAGAAGCGTATCCGCGAAGCCCTAAGGTTTGCTGCTCGAAAACTGTTTCATAAGCGCCACGAATTTGGGGTTGCTCTGCAGGTTTTCCAATTCCTGATCACCCGAAGCATAATCGACGGGATAGTGTTTTTCAAATGCCTCACGCAGCGCCTTGAGCGCACTGTCCTGCCGATTCAGAATGGCATCAATTTCCGCCTGGTCGTAGATATAGTCGACGTTGTTTTTGGCTAAGCCGCGGGCACGGCCAATAAAGCTGTCCGCCTGTTGCGCGTTGCCGATTTTCGCGTAGGAGAGCGCGATTTGCGCCATTGTCAGCGCACTCTGGGGATTGGTCTGCAGCTCCTTGTATCCAAGGGAGATGGCCTGCTGATACGTGCTCCGAGCTTTGTCCTGTTGTCCTGACCAGCGGTACGCATCCGCCAAATTGACCACCACCTCGGAATCGTTCGGATTCAGTTCCACGGCTTTTTCGTACGCAGCGGCGGATTGCGTGTATTGTTTGAGGAAAAAGTAGGCCGTGCCGAGATTCGAATAGGTAGTCCAATACGGTTCAATCTGCAGAGCCTTCTGATAGTAAGGTATGCAATCCTGATACTTGCCCTCGCGAAGATATACGTTACCCATGTTTTCAAATCCGGCGTCGATGTCCGGCGC
>JASHQB010000064.1 GCA_030037775.1 Candidatus Acidiferrales bacterium | reverse complement strand
ATCTCCACCGTATCACCGGGCATGCCGATGACGCGCTTGATGAAATCTTCTTCGTTCGCGGCTTGCGGCGGCGCTTCAAAGACAATGATTTGTTGCCGCTTGGGGTTGCGCCACAAGGCGATATGGTGCTCGGTGAAGGGAATTCCGATGTCATATCCCAACAAACTGACGATCAAGTGATCGCCGATCAATATGGTATTTTCCATCGAGGCGCTTGGGATCACGCGAGCCTGAATGACCATCGCCTCAATAACAAAAAATGCCAAGATCACCCAGAACCACGAGAGCAGTTCTCGCCGGATCCCATCGTGTGTGGTGAGTTCGGAGGCTTGCGGCTTGGCCTTCGGCTTTCCCTTGGCTGTTTTTTGAGTCGATGCCATTCGTTTGTACGCTAAGTGCCTGCCCTATAAAGCACGGAATAACCGCTTCCAGCGCACTTCGCCCGGATGCACAAAAATGCTCAGGTAGGTCTCCAAACGTTCGCCCATGTGTCCCGGCTGCCACACTCCTTCTCCTTCGGGGGCATTGATGGACATAAAAATGAACAGCGGAGTGGCAATAATGTTTCTGCGCGGCACAAATCCCCAATAACGGCTGTCGTAAGAATCGCCGCGATTATCGCCCATCACGAAATAGTCGTTGGGCGGCACCACCACGCTGCCATCATGCATGTAATTCGGCAGCGTCGCGGCCCACTGCGGTGTAAGCCCATCGTAAATTCCGTTGCCGTCGGGCGGAAAGTTTTCGAGCGAACTTCCCATTTCGGCGGGATCGCGAAGCACGTAGGGTTCTTTCAAACGGATGCCGTTCACGTAAACAATTCCATGCTGGATGCGGATCCTGTCGCCAGGCACGCCGATTACCCGCTTAATCAGGTCTTCGGAGCCGTTCAGCGGAGAAACCAGAATGACGATCTGCTGACGCTTGGGATTGCGCCATAGCGGCACGTGCAGTTCTGTGTAGGGAACGCACAGCGCGTACCCGAACGGACTGACCACCATGTGATCGCCAACAAGAATGGTGTTCTCCATCGAGCCGCTGGGAATCAGCCGGCTCTGGGCCATGGCCCCCTCCACGAAAAACAGCGCCAGCAGCAGCCACACCCAGGAAAAAATCTCCCGCAGAACCCTCTGGCGCCGTGTGTGTTTGAGATGCTGCTTTTCCGGCCGCGATTTTTCCATTTCAACCACGATGCGCCTCCACTTCCAGTTGGATATTTTCCGTCGGATACACGCCGGTGTAGCAGGAAGTGCAGAACTTGCCTTCCGTGTCCTCGAGGGCCGCACGCAGGCTTTCGAGTGAGAGATAGCCGAGCGAATCGGCTCCGATAAATTCGCGAATTTGCTCGATGGAATTTCGGGAGGCAATCAGCTCGATTTTGGTAGGTGTATCGATGCCGTAATGGCACGGAGAAACAGTCGGCGGACAACTGATGCGCACATGAACTTCGGCCGCGCCGGCTTCTCGCACCATGCGCACGATTTTGCGGCTGGTCGTCCCGCGCACAATCGAATCATCCACCAACACCACGCGATGCCCTTCGAGCAAGCGGCGAACCGGGTTCAGCTTCAAGCGCACGCCAAAATCTCGGATGGCCTGTTCGGGCTCGATGAATGTGCGCCCGATGTAGTGATTGCGGATCAAGCCCATGCGAAAAGGAATGCCCGATTCAGCCGCATAGCCGATCGCCGCGGGTACTCCAGAATCCGGCACCGGAACGACAATGTCCGCAATGGCCGGACACTCGCGCGCCAGCAAGCGCCCCAACCTCTCGCGCGTGGCGTTCACTCCGCGGCCGAATACGATGCTGTCCGGCCGCGCGAAATATACATGCTCAAAGATGCAGTGTTGGTGGGTCCTTTCCGGCGCGAAGCGGATCGATTCCAATCCGCCCTTCGAAATGCGCAACATCTCGCCCGGCTCGACGTCACGCACGTATTCGGCGCCGATCAGATCGAACGCGCAGGTTTCCGAAGCGACCACCCACGCATCTCGCAGACGGCCAATCGCCAGCGGCCGAAACCCGCGTGGATCACGGACTGCGAAAATCTCATCGCGCGTCAAAATGAGCAACGAATATGCGCCCTCCACCTGGCCCAGAGCATCGGCAACCGCTCCCGCAAGATTCCCCACTTTGCTGCGCGCCACCAGATGAACAATCACTTCCGTGTCGCTAGTGGTCTGGAAAATCGAGCCTTTGTGTTCGAGGTTGCGACGCAATTCCAGAGCATTCGTCAAATTTCCATTGTGCGCTAGCGCGAGCTTGCCTTTGTTGCAATCGCTGGCAAGCGGCTGGGCGTTGCCGAGCGAGGTGTCTCCGGCAGTGGAATATCGCGTGTGCCCGATGGCTGCGAAGCCAGGCAAGCGGCCGATCACCTCCGGCGTGAACACATCTTGAACCAGGCCCATGCCCCTTTCGACGCGGAACTGTACTCCGTCGGTAGCAGCGATGCCGGCCGATTCCTGTCCGCGATGCTGCAGCGCATACAGACCCAGGTAGGCTAGCTTCGCCGCTTCGTCCGCGCCGAAAATGCCAAACACTCCGCACTCATCGTGGAAGTGGTCGTCGTCGAGATGAAAAGTTGTGCTCATCCGTTTTGCAGGGACAGTTCCAGGCTGCCAGCCCAGATTTTGCGAAGCGCATCCACGGCGGCACGAATTCGCGGTTGCCCATTTACTTCGATGCAAAATTCGACGCGAGTGACGGTGCCGATTCGCCGCGCTTCAACTTTGCATTGTGCCGCAACCTGCTCGACGCGAGCAAGCAACTCCGGTCGTACGGAAACAATGGCGCGCGCGCCTGATTCCTCGAAAAGAGCAAACTCAGCCGGATCCTCAGTTTGCATCTTCACTTTCGCCGACAATCCATCGCTGGCGCAGCAGCATTCGGCGAGGGCGACCGCTAGCCCGCCATCGCTGACATCATGACAAGACTGTACAGCCCGCCCAGATGCCAGAGCAACGAGGCAATCAATGAGGGCCTTTTCCGCATACAGATCGACCGCCGGAGGAACGCCCGCGACAACATTGTGAATCGTTTTGGCGTATTCCGACGAGGAAAATTCCCGGTGCTGCTCGTCGCTTATCGTTCGTGGTTCTACAGTTCCTTGCAGCAGCACGATCGCGTCGCCCTCACGTTGAAAACCCATCCCGACGGCGCATTCTGCGTCTTCCAAGATTCCCAGCACTCCCAGCACCGGCGTCGGATAAATCGCCCGCCCCAGTGTTTCGTTATAAAAACTGACGTTTCCGCCAGTGATCGGCGTTCCCAGAGCACGGCACGCATCCAAAATGCCATCAATGGTCTCGCTGAATTGTCGCATCACTTCGGGTTTCTCCGGATTGCCGAAGTTCAGGCAATTCGTCGCAGCGATGGGCTGTGCGCCTGTGCACGCGACGTTGCGCGCAGCTTCGGCGACAGCGTGCATCGCGCCTGCGCTAGGCGAGAGCTGGCACCAGCGGCCATTTCCGTCGGTTGAAAGTGCGAGCGCGCGTTTCGTCTCCTTGACGCGAATCACCGCGGCATCGCCCATGCCTGGGCCGAGGCGCGTATTTGTTCGCACCATGTAGTCATACTGCCCGAAGACCCACTGCTTCGACGCGATCGCCGGGGATGCGAGCAATCTGCGAAAGTCTTCGTTCAGGTCTGCATCTGGAGAAGCAAATTCGATAAGAATTTCGGGAATCTTCTTCAATTCGTGTGGCGCAACCGGCCGCCGGTAAACGGGCCCTTCTTCCGCTATGGCATGCGCTGGAATGTCCGCGACAACCCGGCCGTGTTCCAACACACGAAGCTGGCCATCTTCGTTCACTTTGCCGATCTTCACCGCGTCCAGACCCCACTTGCTGAAAACCTCGAAGACTTCCCGTTCGCGTCCGCGCTCGGCCACCAATAACATTCGCTCCTGTGACTCGCTGAGCATGATTTCGTAGGGAGTCATGCCCGTTTCGCGTTGCGGGACGAGATCGAGTTCGATTTCGATCCCCATGGCTCCGCGCGAGGCCATCTCCGACGAGGAGCTCGTCAAGCCAGCCGCTCCCATATCCTGAATCGCCACCACGGCGCCCGTGTGCATGGCCTCCAGACACGCCTCGAGAAGCAATTTCTCCATGAACGGGTCGCCGACTTGTACGTTAGGACGCTTCTGCTGAGATTCCTCGCTGAATTCCGCCGACGCCAGCAGCGACGCGCCGTGAATTCCATCGCGGCCCGTTTTCGCGCCAACGTAAATCACCGGATTGCCTGCGCCCTTGGCGCGTGCGAAGAAGAGTTCCTCGCGTCGTGCGATACCCAGCGCCAGCACGTTGATGAGGGGATTGTGCGAATAGCAAGGCTCGAACTGTATTTCTCCGCCGACCGTAGGCACGCCAAAGCAGTTGCCGTAAAACGCGATACCGCTGACCACGCCGTCGAGGATTCGCCGATTGCGCGCGGCCTCGGCTTCTGTCACGGGTGCACCGGCTGCGAGGGGGCCAAAGCGCAGCGAATCGAGCACAGCAACGGGGCGCGCTCCCATGGTGAAAATGTCGCGCAGAATCCCGCCCACTCCCGTCGCCGCGCCTTGGAACGGCTCGACGAAGCTTGGATGATTGTGCGATTCGATTTTGAATACCGCGCAAAGGCCATCGCCGATATCCACCACACCGGCATTCTCGCCCGGGCCTTGCACCACACGCGAGCCACGGGTCGGCAAACGTTTCAGGTGCACCTTGCTGGATTTGTACGAGCAGTGCTCGCTCCACATCACGCTGAAGATTCCCAGCTCCGTGAGGGAGGGATCACGTCCCAGAATCTTCTGGACGCGTGCAAATTCTTCCGCCGTCAGCCCATGCTCGGCGGCGATTTCGGCGGTAATTTTTATTTCGGTCTCGACCATCGTGAAAGCCTATTTTGCGCGCGCGAAATCGTACACGATATTCCAGAGAACGTGCAGGCCGTCTTTGTAGTTCTTGATAGGAATGCGTTCGTTGTCGCCGTGAACCCGCTCCTCGTCTTCCTCCGGAATGGCAAAAGGCTCGAAGCCATAGCTCACGATGCCTTTGTCACGGAAATAGTGGGAGTCAGTGAAGCCTGCGTCCACGGTCTGGACCACGCCGGCGCCGGGGTCAAGTTCATGCACTGCCTCTTGGATGGAGGCGAAGAGAGGCGTGTCGGTGGACGAAACGGCCGGCGGAAAATTGAGAATTACGTCGATGCGAATTGACGGATCATTGATGATGCTGCGAATCTGCGCGACCCAGCGGTCAATGGTCCATCCGGGCAGCAAGCGGCAGTCCAATTCCGCGCTGGCCTCGGACGGAATGATGTTGGTTTTGTTCGAGCCTTTGAGGCTGGTGATGGAAACCGTGTTCGTGAGGCGAGCGAG
>JASHQB010000063.1 GCA_030037775.1 Candidatus Acidiferrales bacterium | reverse complement strand
GGCGCGGACCAGATCAAGGAATCGGTGCACGACCATCGCGGCCTGCCATTTCTGGACGCTCTCGCACAGGACGTTCGTTTTGCCTTCCGCATGCTGCGCAAATCGCCCGGCTTCACCGCCGTCGCCATTCTCACTCTTGCCCTCGGCATCGGCGCCAACACCGCCATCTTCAGTATCGTGGACGCTGTTTTGCTTCGCCCCTTGCCGTTCAAGAATCCCTCGCGACTGGTCATGCTCTGGGAAGGCATTCCCGAAATCGGCTTCCCCAAAGTCACCGACTCCGCTCCTGACATCCTGTTCTACGAACACGAGCAGAAATCCTTCGAATCCATCGGCGCCTTCCAAAACGAGCAGTTGGACATTTCCGGCGGCACGGGCGAGCCAGAACGCATCGCCGCGGCGCGCGCTTCCGCTTCTCTGTTTCCGCTGCTCGGCGTTTCACCGACCATTGGCCGCACGTATACCGACGCCGAAGACAACTCTCGCGCCAACGTTGTCCTGCTCAGCTACGGCCTCTGGCAACGCCGTTACGCCGCAGACCCCAACATCGTCGGCAAAGCGGTTGACCTGAATCGTGTTCCTTACACCATTCTCGGCGTCATGCCCAAAGGCTTCGTGTTTCCCGTGGGCAGCCTCCAATATAACGACACGCCCGCCGATGTTTGGGTGCCGATGGCCTTCACCAGCGATGAGCTCACCGGCTGGGGAAACCACTACAACAATAGCGTCCTCTGCCGCCTCAAGCCCGGCGTCACCCTCGCGCAAGCGCAGAGCGAAGCTAATCTCATCGTAGGACGCCTGCTCCGGCAATATCCCGCCGATCTTCTGAAGGCGTTTCCGAACTTCCAGGTTCACCTCATGCTGTCCATGTTCCATGAAGAAGTCGTCGGGCCGGTTCAGACGCTCCTGCTCGTGCTCATGGCCGCCGTCGGCCTCGTCTTGCTCATCGCCTGCGCCAACGTCGCCACACTTCTTCTTTCGCGCGCCGCCTCGCGCTCCAAGGAAATCGCGATTCGCACCGCTCTCGGAGCATCCCGCAGCCGCCTGATTCGCCAGATGCTCACCGAAAGCCTGGTGCTTGCTCTCGCCGGCGGGGCGCTCGGCGTTCTCATCGCCTTCTGGGGCACAAAGGGCTTGCTCTCTCTCGTCCCGTCGAGCATCCCGCTTCCTCCCGCAGTTTCCATGGGAGGCCCAGTCTTGGCATTCGTTGCCGCGATTTGCTGCGTCACCGCCGTCGTTTTCGGCGTCGCGCCCGCATTTCAAACTTCCGCCGCTTCGCTGCAGGGCGGCTTGCAGGAGGGTGGCCGCAGCGGAACTCCCGGCCACGCGCGCCGCCGTTTGCAAGGCGTCTTCGTAACCGTGGAATTCGCGCTCGCTCTGGTGCTGTTAATTGGCGCGGGTCTCCTGGTGCGCAGCTTCACGAAATTGCTTGCTACCGATCTTGGCTTTCGCCCCGATCACGTCCTGACCATGAACGTCCCGCTGCCCGCCAGGGCTTATCCCAACGCCGCGCCCGTTCGCGAGTTTTATCAGCAGGCCTTGCAGCGAATCTCCGCGCTGCCCGGCGTGAAATCCGACGGCGCTTCGACCGACCTCCCGCTGCACGGCAACGAATCCGATGCCGTCCAAGTCGAAGGCAAGGCTGGCAAAGTCCCTGCCCTCGCCGTCAGCTGGGTGTTCGGCGATTATTTCTCCACCATGGGCATCCCACTCCTGCGAGGACGCGGCTTCACGCCCGCAGACCGCGCCGGCTCCCAGAACGTCGCTCTCATCAGCGAAGGCGCCGCCAAAACCATCTGGCCGGGTCAGGATGCGCTAGGCAAGCGCTTCACCGTCGCGGGAGGCGTCCAAACCGTCGTGGGCATCCTCGCCGACGTCAACGAGGGCGCGCTCGCCAACAAGCCTCAGCCGCATGTCTATATTTCCTATCTGCAAGCGCCGGATATGTTCTTCGCAGGTGACAATCAACTGCGCGCCATGAACCTCGCCGTGCGCACGGCAAACGATCCCGGCGCGGTCACTTCCGCTGTCACTGCCCAAATCCATTCCCTCGACTCCGGCTTGGCCATCGCCAAGGTCCACACCATGGACCAGGAACTGAACGAGTCCGTCGCCGGGCCAAAATTCAACACCTTTCTGCTCGGGATTTTCTCTCTTGCTGCTCTGTTTCTCGCGGCCATCGGAATTTACGGCGTGCTGGCCTACGCCGTCGCGCAGCAGACCCACGAGATCGGCGTTCGCATCGCATTGGGCGCCCAGCGGCGTGACGTCATGCGCCTAGTCCTCACAGAGGGAGCGCGCCTCGCGCTCGTGGGCATTGTGATTGGTGTGCTCGCGGCATTTGGTTTGACGCGTCTGATGGCCAGCCTGCTCTACGGCACCAGCGCCAGCGACCCGCTCACGTTTGCCGTGGTTTCCATTGTCTTGTTCGCCGTCGCGCTCCTCGCCTGCTACGTGCCCGCTCGCCGCGCCATGCGCGTCGATCCCTTGGTTGCTCTTCGTTACGAATAGGCCATGGTGTTTTCAGACCGCAACGAAACGCGAAAACTACGCCGGGGAAGCATCGTGAACTGCCGTCAAGCGGCTCACGGACCGATCATTCTCGTGGCGGAGCGGCAATATAGGCTTGGCGATTTTCAACTTCAAAACTGCGATACCACGGATGATTCATTTTCACTGTCAGCGAGTGAAGCTTGCCGTCGAGAGGGTAAGGCACAAATCCGACACTGTATTCAGCTCGAATGAGTTGGCCAATGTCATCGTAAGCCTCATCGAACTCCTTCGCGTTCTCCGGCAGCCAGGCTCTGCCTCCAGTGGCCCGCGCGATCTGCTGCAACCATTGTTCGGCGTCAAACATACCCTTTACGAACCTTTGCCCTTCTCGATCATCGGCCGATGAACTTCCGTGCGCCGGGGACTTCCTAAAATCACCGAGCACGGAAACGGCCAATATCGGAATGTCGGATGTCTTGAGCTCTTCGTCGACGAATTCCCGATTTTCAGGCAGGGAAGTATCAATCCCCGTGGAAAGGAGGATGACCACCTTCTTTCCGGGCATCGGTTTCAGCCAGTAAAGCACTGCCGCCAGGCTAGATGACAGATTCAATGAATTTGAGCCAACCGCTGCGCGAGAAAGCTGAAAATTGAGGTTCCGGAGAGCCACTCGGACTGCAGGCCCATTCGGCGTAAAGTCCATGCTCACGTACGCATGATCCGAGTAGGTCACGATGGCCAGGCGATCAGAAACGGAGATCTTGTCCAACAATGCGTCGGCACTAAGGAATGGGCTCCTCCCGAACTGCTCCAGTAGAAAATCGGCCGTGCCGGATTCAATCATAAGCACGACCTGTGAGGGATCCTCGTTTGAGGCATAGGAAGTGATCGGCCGTTCGACTCCGTCATCGAAAACGTGAAACTCGTCGCGCCGCAGTCCATTCACGGCTCGTCCGTGAGAGTCCGTCACAGCGACATTTACGTTCACGCGGCTGGTCACCACCCGGATGGTCGCTGGCGCGGCAGGTAGCTGCTGGGCTTGCTCTGCGAAAACATCTGCCCGGTTGCCCGTGCAAGTCGGCAGGAAAAAACTCAGGGATAGGATGCATGCGTACAGAAGGGATTTCACTCCGGAATTGTACGAGGGACCGGTCTATGACGTTCGGGAGTTCGGGCCCAGTGCGCTCAAAGCGTAAGGATCGCCTTTCCTTCCCCTGCCTCTCCCGCGAATCGACGAGCCTCCCTGGGTTTGTGCCGAACTTGCGCGGATCGGAGTGGCCAAGCAGAAGGGTGTTTATCGTTACCAATCCTTCCTCGGAATCGTATTTGACTCCATTCTCTATATATGTAGACTGAAGTCATGAGTATAAAAACTCCGCGTCTGTCTCCGCAAACGCTTCTTGTCCTCGAACGCTTCGTCGAGCGCCCCGCCGCTTGGCATTACGGCTACGAGCTCAGTCGCGAAACCGGTCTAAAGTCCGGCACCCTCTATCCGATTCTCATGCGCCTCGCGAAATTTTCTCTCCTCGAAACCAAGTGGGTCGCCACGGAAGACGGCGTCCCTCCCCGCCACACGTACCGCCTCACTTCCAAGGGCGCCGAGCTGGCCCGCGCACAGCAAACGGCTGCGTCCTCCGCGGCGCGGACTGCCGCACGCGCCCGCCGTCCCGCTTTCCGCGGAGGCGAAGCATGAAACCCGTCGCCTTTCCTCGCACTCTTGCGATTCTGCTTCTGCGTTTCGGCATATGGAT
>JASHQB010000062.1 GCA_030037775.1 Candidatus Acidiferrales bacterium | reverse complement strand
TCCGCGATGCGCGGCAAATATTCCGCCGGAGGGGCCACTGCGCCGAGCGTTGCGCCGGAAACCGGCTCAACAAAAAATCCGGCTACGTTTTCACCGCCAACCGCCGCGATCTGTGTTTCGAGATCCTCCGCGCACGCCACGCCGCATTGCGGATAGCGCAAGTCCAGCGGACAGCGGTAGCAGTAGCAAGGAACGACGTGTTTCCAATCGGGCAAGAGCGGCAGGAAAGGAGCGCGGCGCCTCACATTTCCTGAGAGCGCCAGCGCCCCCAGCGTGGCGCCGTGATAGCTCTGACTTCGCGAGATAAACTGCGTGCGTGCCGGCTCGCCGCGCTCGAGAAAATACTGCCGGCAGATCTTCAGCGCAGTTTCCGCCGCCTCCGAGCCGCCGCTGGTCAGGAACACGCGGCTCGGCCCTTGGTCCGAATCGCGAAAATTCGCAGGCGCCAGCGCCAATAGGCGACGCGCCAACTCCTCCGCCGCGCGCGTCATGAACTGCGAAGAATGCGCGTAGGCCAGCGTGCGCGCCTGCTCGGCCATCGCTTGCGCCACAGATGCAACGCCGTGGCCGATGGACACCACCGCCGAGCCGCCCGATGCGTCGAGAATCTTCCGATGGTCGGCGGTGAAGAGAAAGCAGCCCTCGCCGCGCACGGCCTCGGGGTAGTTTTTGCGAAAACTGCGCGGGAACAAGGCCTGCGGGGCGTTTCGGCCTTCTGTTTTCTCGGACAATTCAGCGCTCCAGCAAAACCAAGCTTCTCGCTTGCGAGAAACGTGCGCCGATTCTAGCAGAAATGCTCGCGCGACATTCGGACGGGTGCGAATCGCTTGTCGATTAAGCTTGCGCTTTCCATGCAACTCTTGATTCAATCTCTTCATCGTTTCTAAGCATCTCAATGGCGTCCATGACGGCAGGGAGGAAATTCATGAGGAAACGAATTCTGGTTTGCACACTCTTGATCGGCAGCCTGGTGCTGCCGGCATTTGCCGGCTCAAACCGCAATGATGACATCAGCCGCATCGAGGACTCGACGCAGGTATTCAAGGAGATCGTGGACGCTCCCGACAGTGCCTTTCCTCTGGACTTGATCCAATCCGCCGCGTGCCTGGCGATAATCCCGGGAGAGCTGAAGTTCGCTTTCCTCGTCGGCGGACAGTACGGCAAAGGCATCGTGGTGTGCCGCACGGGCCCGAAAACGTGGAGCGCGCCCGGGTTTGTGATGGTCGGCGGAGGAAGCTTCGGGCTCCAAATCGGCGGCTCGGCGACCGATCTGATTCTTGTCTTCCGCAATCGCAATGGCTTGAAGAAACTACTCAGCGATAAATTCAAAATCGGCGGCGATGCGACGGCAGCAGCAGGCCCGCTTGGCCGGAACGCCGAAGCAAGCACCGACTTGCAGTTGCACGCCGAGATCCTGAGCTATTCGCGGAGCCGCGGACTTTTCGCGGGCATCAGCCTTGACGGAGCTGTCTTCCAACCCGACGAGGATGGCAACACTTCGCTCTACGGTGACGGGGCCACGCCGGACAAAATCCTGGCCGGCAATGTGCCGCCGCCAACTGAGGCCGCGCCATTGCTCGCCGATATCAGCAAATACGCGCTCACCGATTACAGGCAATCAGGCGACTGATTCACGTTTCTCTTAGGATTTCTGCGCTTGTCTAGCGGCCCGCGCCGCCGCCTTGCCGGAGGCTGAACCATTGTCGTGGGAAGCCGGCCGCGAACTGCCCTCCATCGATATCATGCTGCGGAATTCGCGCACGATATTTCCATTCCACCAGCCGCGGTTGACTTCGCTCTGAAGAATCTCCCACGCTTCACTTTGCGTCAGCGCGCCGCGATACGGGCGCTTTGTCGTCAGCGCATCATAGACGTCGGCAATCTGCAAGACGCGCGCGAGGAGCGGAATGGCGTCGCCGGAAAGACCGTCCGGGTAGCCTGAGCCATCCCATCGCTCATGGTGGTGCCGAATGATGGGCAGAACGCTGCGGAACGATTTCAGTGGAGCGCAGATATGCTCGCCGGCTGCGGCGTGCTGTTTGATCACATGCCTCTCTTCCGCGCTGAGTGGCCCCGGTTTCAGCAGCACCGCATCCGGCACGATCACCTTTCCGATGTCATGAACAACCCCCGCGCGCCGCAGAGCGACAATGTCATCGGCAGGGAGGCCCAGCCTTTCGCCGAGCCGCGCGGAAAATTCCGCGAGCCGCGTGCAATGCCCGTGCGTGTAAGGGTCGCGCGACTCGATGCTCAGCGCCAGCGCGAGCAACACTGATTCCGCATGCTCCAGCTCATCGGTGAAGGCCTTCAGGCGCAGCAGCGAGCGAACGCGCGCATCCAGCTCGCTGACGTCGATCGGCTTGCTCAGGAAATCATCGGCGCCGGCTTCGATCCCGCGAATGCGATCGCTCTTGTCCGAGAGCCCGGTAATGAGAACAACGGGAATCAGCCGGGTCTCCTCATTCGACTTTATTTCCCGGCACACCTCGAAGCCGTCGCGGCCCGGCATCATGACGTCGAGCAAAATCAAATCGGGGCGAAATGCCGCACATTCACGCAAAGCGCTCACCCCATCCAGCGCGGTGCGCACGTCATAACCCTGCCGCTCGAGCAGAAGTTCGAGCCCGTCGCGAATCGCGGCTTCGTCGTCCACAATCAATATTCGCTCGCTCATATTGTGGGCGCCTTAAATGCCCTTACACCAATCCTTTTCTCCGGCGCAGCGTCGCCGCGGCCACTCCCTGAGGCTCCTCCAGCGGCACGAACACCTCATTCTCGTTTTCCATCCCAAATGGTTTGAGATTCACGGGCGAACAATAGTTGTCCGGCATGCGCACATGGATTTCGCTGATGGCTTCGAAATTGTCGAGCACCGCCTGTCCAAGTGTGTAAAGGCTATGCTGCAGCGATTTGCCCTCATGGGCGGCGAAAGCCTCGAGCAGGGTTTTCCGCACTCCGTGCCACATGGTGGAAAACGGCATCTCCGGCTCTGGAAATTCGTAGCTCCACGTCGCGTTGAGCGCGCTCGAAAGAATACGTTGCCGATTTTCTTCGAGCGTCGTGTACGGGTCGCGGAGGAAACCTTCAAACGTGGAACCGGAGGTCTTCATGACCTTCAGGTCTTCCAGGCCGGATTGCAGATTCACCTGCGCTCTTGTGGCGTTGATGTGCGCGATGCGCTTTTCGCTCGCGCTAGCCAAGAACGCCGAAGCGTGTCCTTTGTCTCCGATGGTAATGCGGGACCACGGCCGCTCGCTGATGTGCACATCGACCAGCGCCACTTGCGGGTTGTAGGTGAGGAAGTGCTCGGTGATGTGAAACGCGAATTCCTCGATCGCTTCCGCCGGATACTGCCGCGCCAGCACGTAGACGGTGTTTTTCACTGTATCCGTTGGCAGGACCGCGCGATTCTCGCCCTTCATGTGCGCGGCTTCGAACGCACCCTCGAATCGCACGGAAACCGTAAGGTCCTTCACTTCATGCAGTCCTCCGCGGCGCATCAAACGAAGCAGGCGAATACCCTTTTCTCCGTAGTCGTTGTCTACCAGCTCTATGCTCATCGG